>JACIXO010000172.1 GCA_014360385.1 Actinomycetota bacterium
CAGCTTTCTTTAACATTTGAAAAAATGTTCTGTAGACTAAGCGCGTCAGGCAAACTGCACCCCCTCCTTTTTTAAAAAATCCCTATAACCTCGAGAGCAAGCAAATTTACACTTCTCTGCGCTAACTACTTGCCTTGCTGCTTCGACTTTCTGGCCTTTGGAATTTACTATAAAATTTTCTCTAAAGCTATTTTATTTTTTATTTTTAAGAGGAATTAATCTATCTTTTCAAATTTAAAATAGACCTTTTAAGGTCAGCATAAATTTCTATAACTTTGTCTTCAGCATGGTTGTAGGCATCAGCAAGGTAGCCAGTAAAATTTATCTGTGAGATATATGGATAGCCATCATCCACCACCACGATATTAATAGCACCCTGTCTCTGGATTAAAGATCTCCATCTCTCAACAGGAATTTTTAGCCAGAAAATAAGTAGCGAAGTTATGACACCACCATGGGTAACCACAGCAACATTGCTACCATCTTCATTTTCATCAATTATTCTATGTATTTCTTTAGAGGATCTTTCAGTAAGAGATGAAAAACTTTCTCCACCAGGCGGCGTATTCTTAAAAGGATTATCCAACCACTTTTTATACTCACTTCCATAAAATTTACTTATTTCATCAAATTTCAAGCCTTCCCATTTTCCAAAATTAAGCTCTTTTAAATTTTCTCTTATTATTACTTCTCTTTTCCTTCCCTTTGCTATTATTCTTGCAGTATCCAGCGCTCTTCGTAGTGGGCTGCTATAAATAGAAGAGAAGTGGACCCTGGACAAATATTTAGCCATTAGTTTAGCCTGTTTGATACCAAAATTTGTAAGCTCTACATCTACGTCCCCCTGATATTTACCCTCAGCATTCCATATTGTCTGACCGTGCCTTATTAAAAATAACTTTACACTCATAAACTCACCCTATCACCTAATTCGTTTATCACTAATTCGTTTATCAATACTTCGTCCACCAATACTTACAACAATACTTTCTTCTAACACTCTTACATTCTCTTACATTTATTCTTACAGTCTGAGAAACTCAAGCTGACTTAGAACCCTTTCTCTTATTTTTGAAGATTGAGGGAAATCATAAAGCAATTTGCCATCTCTCATAGCCTCAATGAATACCTCTTCATATCTTTCACCACAATTTTCACACTTAAAAGTTGATGCATCATCATTTTCCAGAACCACTTTATCGTTAAAACACTTCTCACATCTTATCACTTTCTTTGCTCCTGACATTTTTCCTCTCTTTGCAATTTTTCTACCTTCAATTTCTACTATATCAAGAGCAAAATCCATTACCCTTGCTCCACTTATAGAAGTCCCTATCCCATATCCATCCACTAAATAATTCAATTCTAAAATGTCATCTTCATCCAATCCACCACTAACTATTATTTTAACATTCTTAAATCCTCTTATATCAAGCTCCCATCTGACTTCTTCAAGAATTTTTTTGAAATCACCTCTTCTTGAAGCAGGGGTGTCAAGCCTTACACCAAACAGTCTTTCGCCCAATGCCTCACTTACCCTTATGGCTTCAAACTTTTCATCATTAAAAGTATCAATCAGGGAAATCCTTTTAACGATTGGCTCAATTACCTCATCGAAAGCCTTTGTGGCTTCTACAGTATCACCCATTATCAAAATAAGGGAGTGTGGAATAGTTCCTACAGGCTCTTCTCCTATAGTTTCCGCTCCTATAATGGTGGAAACTCCATCTGCTCCACCTATGAAAGCACAGCGCTCAACCATCGGAGTTATAGCAGGATGAACTCTTCTAGCACCAAAGCTAAAAACAGATTTTTTACCTGCAGCCAATTTACACCTTGCCGCTTTTGTAGCTATACCGCTCGAGTGACACAAAAATCCAAGAATAGGAGTCTCATATACTCCAAAATCAAGATATTTTCCTTCTATAACCATCACCGGCTCAAATTCCCTGAAAATAGTTCCTTCAGGCATGCATCTTACTGTAACACCGTTTATACTTGATAGAAGTTTTAAAGTTTCCTCTACCCCTGCAAGAACTCCCCAACTGTATCCCTGAGGAAACCCTTTCAGAAAAACTTCAGCCTTCACTTTTACATCAATCTTCTTCGCTTTAAGGATCGCTTCTGTCCTCTTAAAATAGATATCTGTTACTCTTCCACCTTTAATATCCTCTTCATTTGCAATATAGAACATGGCCTACTCCTTATGACCTTGTTATTATATCAATAACATACTGTAAGACATGACAAACTATAAATTAATATAGTTAAGTAATATATAGCTAAGTAATGAAGTCAAAATTAAAGTTAAAATATTAACATGACAAGTTAGAACTGTGACTTATAGCGAACTTCAACTTCACAAACTCCATAATTAATTCTTGCTGAATAATTGGCTGAAAATTTATAAAATTAAAAAACTTAAAAAAACTTATGCTTAATGAATTTAATTTTTTCATAAAACAATGAATTATTTCAGTTTGAATTAAATTAGTTAAAAACCTACCCAAGATGCTCATACTACATTTACCTTTAATACATTTTTCATCTGTTCAAGTGCGAATTTGTGCTCTTTTTCAGTAAGTCCAGTCACTCCATTCTTTACAACATCTACTTTGTATCCTCTAAGTACCGCATCTGAAACTGTATAAAGTACGCAGATATTCGTAACACATCCTGTAACTATTAGCTTATTAACCGAGAGTTTTTTAAGCACCTCATCAAGCTCAGTCTTAAAAAAGCCTGAAAATGTGTTCTTTCTTATAATAATATCACTTCCCTCAGGCTTTAGCTCTTCAATTATCTTAGCACCCTCTGTACCTTTAACTGCATGGGGAGGAAAAAGTTCAAATTCCTTGTCATCCTTATCATGGCTATCACATATATATATGATAGGATACCCTTCATCTCTGGCTTTTTTTATTTCTTTTTTTATGGGCCCAATTATAGTTTCAATACCAGGAACTTTAAGGGGTGCTCCATCTTTTACAAAGTCATTTAACATGTCTATGATAAGTAAAGCTTTTTTATACTCCATATAAAATCTCCCTTCCCGAATTTTGTAACTAAGTAACTATAAAATTTAATCTTTGACTTAAGAATATATTTTTCCTTAGTAATAATATAATATACCATCTATACAATAAATTTTGTAATTTTACTCTTTGGGAATATCTATAATATTTCAATTTTTGAAAAACCATCTATAATCATTATTCGAGCATAAAAGTAAAAGAAAGCCAGATCTGAAATAAATCTGAAATCAAGCTGAACTGGAACTGGAGATTATAAAAAAATTTAAAGAGTAAAATTTAAAGAGTTAAAATTATAAAAGAGTAAAAATTATAAAAAAGAGGTGGACCTATAAAGGTGAAGAAAAAAGCTTCTTTAGCTCTGTATCTTACTCTTACACTTTTTTTATTTTTTCTATCTTCTTTAAGCGGATGTAGCTACCTTAGTTTAAGACCAAAAGTAGAGGTAAAGTTGTATTTTGCCAGGTATACGGAAACCGAATTCTATCTTGATGTTGAAACGAGAAAGATAGAAAAAACTTCCAACCTTTACAAAAAAATACTTGAAGAACTCATAAAAGGACCCGAAAGATCTG
>JACIXO010000173.1 GCA_014360385.1 Actinomycetota bacterium
AAAATATAAACTGATAAAAAAACTGTTACAATTAGAGTATAAATATGCTTAATTTTTGACTGTTTATAAAACTTTTTAATCTTGGGCTTCTTTTTTTGCTATGTTTATTTAAATGATTTTATATAAGTAGAAGGTCTAAAACTATTATATTTTTAAAACTTTTTCACAGGCAAAAATATGGTGCACAAAATGAATAAAAAGGACCAAATTATCTCTACTGTCGGGGCTTTCATGAGTGCTTTGAAAGTCTCTATAACAGACCCTCCTATAGCTTTCTTTTTTCTTAAAACTATAATAAGACAAAGAAAAGCACAGCTAAAAAGGCTGAAGTGGATTGAAAGGGGTATCCAGGTACCTCCCGTTATAATATTTAGTATTACCAACAAGTGCAATCTTAATTGTAAAGGCTGCTACAACAAAGCTTTGCGATTGTCATCAAAATCATCACAAGAAGAATTGCAAGAAGAACTTGATACGGGCAAGGTAATTGATATCCTGAATCAAGCAAGGGAGCTTGGAGTATCATTTATAGTAGTGGCTGGAGGAGAACCATTTGTAAGAAAAGATTTATTGGAAATAACAGAAAATTTTCCTGAACTAATCTTTCTTGTGTTCACTAATGGCCTACTTATAGACGATGCTTTGCTTGAGGAGATAAGACGACAGAAGAATGTGATTTTAGTCATAAGTATAGAGGGTCGTTTGGAGCAAACTGATTATCGCAGGGGAGAAGGTGTCTTTGATTACCTGGATGCTGTTATTAGTAAATTGAAAAAGGAGTCACTATTCTTTGGGGTAGCTATTACTATGACAAGGCAAAATTTCGAATCTATTATTGATAATGCCTTTGTAGCTGAATTGGTAGGAAAAGGTTGTAAATTATTTTTTTACATCGAATATACTCCTATTGAGGATGAGACCATGAATTGGACTCTTACAGGAGAGCAGAGAGAAAAAATTCCAGAGATTATGAAAACTTACAGGAAAAGATTTAAGGCTATTTTTGCAGGACTACCAGCTGAAGAGAAAATATTCGGAGGGTGTCTTTCTGCAGGAAGGGGTTTTGTGCATATAAATGCTAGGGGAGATTTAGAGCCTTGTCCATTTGCTCCTTTCTCGGATGTAAATTTAAGAGAATATAAACTTAGAGATGCTCTTAAGTCAAAGCTTTTAGAAAAGATAAGGAAAAATAGAGAAGTGCTTGAAAAATTAGAAAGTAAAAATAATGGAGGATGCTCATTATGGGCAAATAGGGAATGGGTAAAATCAATTCTTGGTTAATATCACCGCAATTTTTAACATTTTCTCTTAAATTCATCGGACTATATTTCTACATCATTTCCACAATTGGTGCATTTAAAATTCTGTGGTTTAGATTGGATAAATGGTTGGATGAATCTTTGAGCGCCTTGAACATCGAAATACTATATTGGGTTTCTTTTTTATTTAAAAGAGAAGCTTATTATAAACTTTACCCCAAGATATGTAAGGAATAAACTACAAAGAAGTAAAATACCGATATATATTTTTTGGTTAAAGAGTCTCCTACCGGTTGCAGTTATAAATCCTATGAAAAGATACCATATAAAATCTGCAAGAATGTGTCCGGTATAAAAGGAACTTACTCCTGAAGTGTTATGCGTTACACTTTCTATCATAAAAGTTGCCCCGATAGTCAGCCACCAGATATACCAGTATGGGTTTGCAAGGCTAATGATAATACCTTTACCAATGGTTACTAAGGTATGTTTTATACCTATATTAAAATTAGACTTATTATCTTCTATACAAAGAACAATTTTTTTACGAATCACTCCTATAATCATACTTATAGCCATATATAATAGAAATACACCTCCTAATATGCCTATTATTTTTAATAGGACTGGATCATCAAGGTATTTAAGGGTACCTAGATAAAATCCAATAACTACTATTAGTTCAAGAATAGCATGACCGGCTACTATTAAAACTGCAGTCCAGAACCCTTTTTGTGCAACACTTGTTATAACGAGTGTTAGCATGGGACCTGGAGTAATTGCCCCTGTAAAGGCGACTAGAAGAGAGCTTAGAAAGATTTGAATAAGATGTCCATTCACTTGGAAGTTAATTTTTTATAAAGTAAAATATTCCCTCTATTATATCAACATTAAAATAATCTAATAATAGTTACGCAATTATAAAGTTTTTGGTTATGCAAGTTTTTATAAAAAATAATGTTAATAATAAAAGATTTGGCACAAAATTGCATAAACTTCTTGCCAATAAAGTAAATATAAATTCTTATATGTTATAAAACCTCTTTGCCTCTTCAAGAGTCATAGGTTTGTAATCACTTCCGTGTCCTGCTGAACCAAAGTCTATCATTTTTTGCTTTACGACTTCATAAACAGCCTGCCTTGCTGCGCCAAAATATGTTCTTGGATCAAATTCTGAAGGATTTTCAGCAAGAAATTTTCTAATTGCTCCTGTCATTGCAAGCCTACCATCAGTATCAACATTTATTTTCTTTACGCCTAATTTTATAGCTTCCTTTATTGATTCCATTGGTACACCCATTGTATGTTTTAGCTCTCCTCCATATTTGTTTATTATATCAATAAGTTCTTTTGGTACAGAAGATGATCCATGCATTACAAGTGGGGTATTTGGGGCCTTTGTTTTTACAGCGCTTACAATATTCAGTGCAAGCTTGGGTTCAGCTTTGAATTTATAAGCTCCATGGCTTGTACCAATGGCAAGAGCCAGGGCATCAACTCCAGTTAACTTAATAAATCTTGCAGCTTCATCAGGGTCAGTTAGTTTTACTTTACCTGAGCCAACGCCATCTTCTATTCCGCCTAAGGTACCCAGTTCTCCTTCAACTGTTACTCCAAATTTATGTGCATATTCAACTACTTTTTTTGTTACTTCAACATTCTCTTCA
The DNA here is from genome assembly GCA_014360385.1 of Actinomycetota bacterium. Lineage (GTDB taxonomy): Bacteria > Actinomycetota > Humimicrobiia > Humimicrobiales > Humimicrobiaceae > JACIXO01. The sequence goes on from JACIXO010000173.1 coordinate 2,927, forward strand.
AAACTTGTTGGGGTTTTACCATCCTCTTTTAATGAGCCGTCAATCATAACAGAAGTAAAGCCAAGTTCAATTGCTAACTTACAAGTTTCTAGACTGTTTCCATGGTCCAGATGAAGAGCGATAGGAATATCAGGATTGTCTTCAACTGCTGCAAGAACAAGATGCTTAATGTAATATAGATTCGTGTATTTTAATGCACCTCTACTTGCTTGGAGTATAACAGGGGAATTTAGTTCTTTGGCAGCTCTCATAATACCCTGAATTTGTTCCATATTGTTTACATTAAATGCTCCAACTCCATAATTGCCTTTGATTGCTTCGTCTAGTATTTGCTTCATTGGAACTAATGGCATTATCTAACCTCCTTGTCCTGTTTAACTCTAATAGGTTTTATTGTGTACAAACTTAATTAGAATCAAGTTGCTTCAAAGATAAGCTTGTATGAAACATACGTTTTTTTTAATTTTCTACCAAAACATGTAAAGTATAAAGAAAACCATAATGCAATACAAGATTTATAAGTCAGATAAATAATTTTTTAAAAGAGTAGAACATTAATTAAGCTAAAGTCTAGACTAAAGTTATATAATTACCCTAATTTTCCGGATGGTATGCCATAATTTATACCTTGAAAAAAATATAAGCTAGCCCCCCTTTAAAAAAGGAAATTTACTTG
>JACIXO010000174.1 GCA_014360385.1 Actinomycetota bacterium
TCAAAAAATCTTTTGGTTGGTATTCTGGATGAAAATAAAATCAAAGGTTTAGATATAAAACCCGATAACTTAAAAAAAGAGCTCTTAGCCAGGGCTCTTTCTCTTTATGATGAAAGGGAAAGAGAATTCTCTTCAGAGGTTATGAGAAAGCTTGAAAAACTTATAATGCTTAATGTTATTGACAATAGATGGAGGGAGCATCTTCTGGAATTAGACTATTTGAGGGAAGGTATAGGGCTTAGAGCTGTTGCACAGAGAGATCCTCTGGTTGAGTATAAGCATGAAACCTATAATCTATTTAAAGAGCTGGTTGAGGAGATAAAGCTGGATACTGTAAGATTCCTGTTTAATGTTAGAGTAGTTAAAGATGGGGAAGATGGCAATCTTAGAAGGGAAAACTATGGTAGTGGAATAACTGCCAGGATCACTGCCAGCGGGCCTCAAGAAAATGTTTCTCAATTCGGGGATAGAAAACAGGGAAAACCCCAGCCTGTGAGGACAAAGAAAATAGGAAGGAATGAACCGTGTCCATGTGGAAGTGGTAAAAAGTACAAGAAGTGTTGTGGTAGGTAAGGAGGTTACGGTGCAGTTAAAAGTAGTGTGTACAAAAGAAGAGTAACAATAATTTGACAATAAGACAGAGTAATAATGGCAAAAAGAAATAGTAAAAAGATGTATGTGAAGACAGGTAGTGAGGATAGTGAGTGAGGATAGGTAAAAGAGGATAGGTAAAAGTGATGTAAGGAGATATGCATGATAGAGGATTATAAGCAAAAAGTTGAAAGTATCGTTGAGAAGCTTGGTTTTTTGAGGAGTTGTCTTTGAAATAGATAATAAGATGGTTGAACTAAAGAAGCTTCAGGATGAAGCTTCCTCTCCTGATTTCTGGAACGACTATGAAAATGCTCAGAAAGTAACTCAGAGAATGTCCAGGCTTAATGAAACAATAAGAAGTTTTGATGAGGCTTATGAAAAGCTTGAAAATGTAAAAGTGGCTTTGGACCTTCTTGCCATAGAGGAAGATTCTGCATTAAAAGTTGAGCTTGAACAAAATTTGAGAAAGCTTCAGGAAATAATAGATGAGATAGAGGAAAAAGTAGTTCTGAGTGATAAATATGACTCTTATCCTGCTGTGGTAACCATACATCCAGGGGCAGGGGGGACAGAATCTCAGGACTGGGCAGAGATGCTTCTTCGGATGTATTTGAAATGGATGGACAGCAAGGATTTTAAGTACAGGATAGTAGACTATCAACCTGCCGAGGAAGCAGGTATCAAGAATGTTACCTTTACTGTTAGAGGTAAAAATGCTTATGGGCTTTTAAAGGCTGAAAAGGGGATACATCGTCTGGTCAGAATCTCGCCTTTTGATGCTTCTAAAAGAAGACACACTTCATTTGCCTCTGTTGATGTTGTCCCGTTGATAGACGATGACGTTGAGGTTGAAATAAATAAAGAAGATTTAAAGATAGAGACATTCAGGTCAAGTGGAGCGGGGGGGCAACACGTGAATGTTACCGATTCAGCGGTAAGGATAACCCACCTTCCTACAGGTATAGTAGTAAGCTGTCAGGATGAGAGATCACAAATTATGAACAGGCAGATTGCCCTTCAAATTCTAAAGTCCAAGCTTTATGAATTAAAGCGAAGAGAAAAAGAAAAAGAGATAGAGAAGGTAAGAGGTGAGAAAAGAGAGATAGGCTGGGGAAATCAGATAAGAAGTTATATACTCCAGCCTTACAGACTTGTTAAAGATCACAGGACTGACATAGAGGTGGGAGATGTGGATTCTGTTCTGAATGGGGATATTGATATTTTCATAAGAGGCTATCTTGAGAAAAATATGATAGGTAAGTAAGCTTTGCGAAAATGATAAGAAGCCTTTCCGATTTTGGGGTAAGGATAAAGATGGATTTTAAAGGATCGGGCTGGTGTTTATTCGCCTTCAAACGGTTTTAGAAACACCAGCCCGATTGGGTTGTTTGTTTTCCATCACAGAAAAAAGAAATGCTACTAAGATGATAAATTTCATTTTTTGTTTTAAAAGGTTAAAATATTGAAGATGAAATATTGAAGGATAAAGTAGTAAAAGAGATTGCTGGAGGATTAGAATATTACAAGTATAGATTAAATACAGGCTTACAAGGAGTTTGATCTCAAAATGAATATGATTGAGTTCAAAGATGTAAGCAAAATATATGAAGACAATACAGTGGCGCTTAAAAACATAAACCTTACTATAAAAAAAGGAGAATTTTTATTCCTGGTGGGACCCAGTGGTTCTGGAAAGTCGACCTTTATAAAACTTTTGATAAAAGAGATACCTGTTACCAGTGGCAGCATATTCGTGGCAGGTAAAAATATATGTAATCTCAAAGCCAGCAGAATTCCTCAGCTGAGACGGAATATCGGTTGTATATTCCAAGATTTCAAACTTCTCCCGAATAAGACTGTCTTTGAAAATGTAGCCTTTGCTCTGGAGGTTATTAATAAACCAAGGTATCTAATCAAGGTTCAAGTTCCTCAGGTTCTGAAACTCGTGGTTTGTATAATAAGAAGGATTCTTATCCCCATCAGCTTTCTGGAGGAGAACAGCAGAGGGTTTCGATTGCGCGAGCTTTTGTCAATAGGCCTCCCATACTTCTTGCTGATGAACCAACTGGAAATCTTGATCCCTCTACATCTGAAGGGATAATGAGGCTTCTCTCCCGAATTAATCTTATCGGAACAACAGTCGTAATGGCTACTCACGATAGAGAAATAGTTAATTCTATGAGGCGAAGAGTAGTGGAGTTAGAAGACGGTCAGATAATAAGAGATCAAAAGAGAGGGGTATACGGGGTTTGATATTCAGAATCAGATATTTTTTTGGAGAAACATTTTCAAGTCTGAAAAGAAATTTCTTAATGTGCTTTGCAGCAATAACCACTGTGGCCATTACCCTTTTTCTGGTGGGTCTTTTTTCTGTTATTGTCTATGACGTCCAGGGTATAATAAATTCTGTTAAAAGTCAGGTAGAGATTGCAGTTTATTTAAAAGATAATATATCTCCTGAGCTAAAAGAATATATTGAGAATGAAATTAAGAGCTGGGAAGAAGTCAGTGAGGTAAGATATATATCCAAAGACCAAGCTTTAGAGAGATTCAAGGAACAGAATGAGGGAAGCGACATATTAAAAGAAATCCAGGGAAACCCTCTTCCTGCATCCTTTGAAATCAGACTCAAAGATCCTGAAAAGGTTCAGCAAGTGGCATTAAGGTTTCGAGATAAGGATGGAAATTATATAGAGGGTGTAGATGATGTAATTTACGGGCAAAATTATGTCGAAAAGCTCTTTTCAATAACCACTATTGCGGGGACTTTTACTATCTTGGTTATTGTGTTACTTCTTGTGGCTACGATTGTTCTTATTTTTAACACCATAAGGCTTTCTATACATGCTCGAAGAAAAGAAGTTGAAGTAATGAAGTTAGTTGGAGCTACGAACTGGTTTGTAAGAATGCCATTTTTATTTGAAGGATTCTTTGAAGGTTTTATTGGTGGAGTGATTTCTTCAGTCCTTTTGTATTTTCTATCCAGTTCTCTGAT
>JACIXO010000175.1 GCA_014360385.1 Actinomycetota bacterium
GATTTTAGCTAATGGATATTTGCCGGTCATATTACTACAGATAAAGAAGAATAACAGTAGATCTAAAAAGAAAAGGTTAGATAAACCATAAAAAGGTATTTAAAACTCATGAGAGAAACGGGCATACAATGTAGAAAAAGGCCGAAATTTAGAGTTACCACAAACAGTAGGCATAACCTAAAGGTATATCCCAATCTTACCAGGAGCTTATTGGTCAGTCGTATGGACAAACTCTGGTGTGCACAGATATTACCTATATTAGAATCCTAACCACCTCTGTATACCTTGTAGCCATAATAGATTCATTCTCGCACAAGGATAGTGGGATACGTTATTGGAAAGACATTAGCTACTAAACTTCCCTTAAGGGGTACTTAAAATGGCCATAAGAGGAAGAAATAAAGATTATTTTATCCATTAACTCTGATAAGGAAATTTTGTACTGCTCTTATGAATATGTAGATATCTACTTAAATCCCATGGCATTAAAATAAGCATGACAGGCTAAGGGTAGCCCATATGATAATGCTATAATTGAATCATTTTTTACAATACTTAAAGCGTAAGAAGTTTATCTTTGAGAGTATGAAACATATAAGGATGTAATAGAGAGAATCCCATATTTTATATAGGATGTATACAACAAAAAAAGACTACATTCTTCATTGGTCTATAGGCCCTCTTGAAGAATTCGAACATATATTTATTTAAAAAAAATTCCTGTAAGGTTTATTCTGGGCTAAGATAAGTATGTGTACAATTTTTGGGGTTCATACCAATAAGCTGGGTTAAAGTTACATTTTCTATTTGGCACGGCAGCTTACAAAATTGACTAAAGTTAGTCACTTGATATTTTTATCTTTCTTGGGAGAGACTACAAGATATTTAATATTATCAATCTGTGTAGTTTATTGGTTTTATGGTTCTATTGTCATGCATTACTGCACTTAGACCAAGCTCTTTCTCCTTTTTACATGATCCTTGTTACCTGTCTTGATAAATCTTTCTGACACTTTAAGTCTTACCATTTCTTTCATTGCGTTGTGATGAGTTTCCTTTCTTTTATTAAAAGTTAATGTTTTTCCTTGAATAACTCTAATATGACAATATCGCAGAATTACAAAAAATATGATTAAGTAAAATTTTTTCTGTAAATTTGACAAAAGTGTCCATCACTCTCCAAAATATTATGTTATCTAACAAACACAATAGAAAGGAGAAGTGATGGACAACAATAAGAGTAATGCTAAAGACAAAATGTTTCAAGATGCTTTAATAAATGAAAAGGATTTTTTAAAAAACATAATACAAAAATTATTCCAGGATATACTAGAGGAAGAAATGGAAACCTATATAGGAGCAAAAAAATATGAAAGATCAGAAAATAGATCTGGTCATCGAAATGGATATAAACCAAGAATGCTAAAGACAAGAGTTGGGACCCTTTATTTACTAGTTCCACAAGATAGAGAAGGTAACTTTTCTACAGAGTTATTTAACCGGTATCAGAGAAGTGAAAAAGCACTTGTACTTACTTTAATGGAAATGTACATAAAAGGAGTATCTACAAGAAAAGTAGCAGATATTACTGAAAAACTATGTGGGGTATCTTTTAGTTCTACAACTGTATCAGCACTTACTTCTAAACTGGATTCTCATATAACTTTATGGAAATCTAGGCCTCTTAAAAAACAATACCCCTATTTATTTGTAGATACTATCTACATAAAATCAAGAATAGAAGGACAGATATTAAGTCAAGGAGCAGTAATAGTAGCTTAAGATAGATAAACATGGCTCAAGAGGGAAATACTTACTGTTGAAATAATAGATACAGAGACATTTGAAGCATATGATAGGATATTTAGTTCATTAAAACAAAGAGGTTTATCTTTAAGTAAAGCTTGTAATATCAGATGATAATAAAGGGCTTATAAAAGCAGTAGAGAAAAACTTTTTAGGAGTATCCTGGCAGAGATGCACATTTCATTTTACAAAAAATATACTTGATATAGTACCAAGAAAAAAAAGAAAGTATTTAGCAGAGGACTTAAAAGCAGTTTTTAGCTGCTCCACAAAAGAAGAAGCAATAAGCCTTGCAAAAAAGCTATCTAATAAATACTCTTCTAAATACCCAAAGTTAGAAGAAATGCTTACTATAGATATACTTAGTGCTCTTTCCTTTATGGATTTTCCTTTAGAACATAGAAAAAGAATAAGAACAGTAAATATGTTAGAAAGATTAAATGGTGAAATTAAAAGAAGAACAAAAGTTATTAGGATATTCCCAAATAACCAAAGTGCAGAAAGGCTTATATGTGCAATAGCAATGGAACAAAATGAAGAGTGGTTATCAGGAAGAAAATATCTTGAGATGGATTACTTAAGAGACAACAATCTTGAAGAAAAAAAGACAGAAATGGAAAGTCTTGTGGCAATAATATAGGTTTAATTGGAGTAAGTGATGGACAAAATTACAGAAAAAAACTTGCACAACTAGAAAAAATTTCCTTTGTATCTTAAAGAAATTAAATTTAGATATAATCATCGTTATGAAGACATATTTATTTTATTAACAAAAAATTTATGTAATTTTGTGCCAAATCTTTTATAATTACCTAAATTGTACTATCTAAAAGATGTGTTACAATTAACAAACATTTATAAGTCCTTTGAAAATATATAAAAGTATAGATTAAATGGTAGATATAACACTACCTTGAAAGTTAAAATATTTGACTTTTATTATAAAAACCCAATAGAAAAAAAGAAGTGTATGATTAAAAGAAGAAATAATTAAAGCGTTCTAGATTAAATTTACTACTTTATGCAAAATCTAAGAAAGAATTTATCGGTTGCTTGTAGGACCTTCGGAGTATCTAGAACCGTATATTACAAGTATAAGAAAAGATACCTAACCTACGGTATAGAAGAACTTATAGATAAAAAAAGAGAAAGTCCTAAAATGCCAAATAAAGTAAGAAAAGAGATAGAAGAAAAAGTGATAGCTATGGCTAAAAAATATCCAACATACGGAGTAAGCAAGGCTAGCAAATGAGTTAGATAGAATTGTATGCGCTGCTAAAGTATATAACATCCTAAAAAGAAATGGGCTTTCTACGAAGCTAGATAGACTTCTTTCTTTACAAGAGATACCTATAGATATAAAGATAAGCCCAATATTTGCTAGAAAGCTAGCTTTAGCAAAACCTAACTTAAATATTTAGTCCAAGGGTAAGGATATATGATATCTATAGATACCTTCTATGTATGTAGCCTTAAAGATATAGGAAGGATTTACTAAGTTTACTTAAAGTAGATACAAATTCTAGCTTTGGTCTTGCTTATCTTTATACTGATAAAACTTTAAAAGTAAGCTTATAGATTTTCTAAAAAGAGTGGTGGCTATCTTTACTACCTAAAGGTATAGAAATACATTCTTTTCTTACTGACAATGGCAAAGAATATACAACTTAAGTGGGGTAGTTACCATCCATTTGAAAGCTATCTTTCTAGCCAAAAAATATAGCACAAATACACTAAAGTTAAATGTCCATTAGACTTTTGGCTATGCCGAAAGAT
>JACIXO010000176.1 GCA_014360385.1 Actinomycetota bacterium
TGGGGGTAAGAACATTCTTGAGCTCTTCTATTACCTTTCTAAAAACAGAAGCTGGTAAAACAATATTTGAATACCTTGTGTCTTCTCCAATATCATTGAGGTTAAGTGTTATTTCTTCCAGATCCCTGTTTAAAATCTTTGCAACTTTTATGCTTGCAAGATTACCGTCATCAGAAGCATTCCACAAACAAGGAATTACTTTTACTCCAAGCTCTTTTTCCAGAAAACTACTGACTTTAAGGATGGTTAGTATTTTATATATTATAAACAGAGGACTTACAAGAAGCCCTGGCTGGTGTCCTCCTATTACCACAAGAGTTTTTTCATCTTCAAGACTACTGATATTTTCAAGGGTCTTGACCTGACAGCCATGCTCACTGTTGTATACTTTAAGGATACTACTTATTCTAGACCTTAGAGTATGATTATAACCATTATAGATGTCAGAAGCTCTCTTAAAGTATTCACTTATTTTCCTGAAATCATACTGGTAAAAATCCGAAACCCTCTGGAAATTAAAGATGTAATCTTTGTATAATTTTTGAGAATAAAATCTATCTAGATTTACTTTTTCAAGTTCTATCTCCAATTTCTGTAAGTTATCCTTCAATTTCTCTGTACTTGCTTTAATGAATTAAAATTATTAAGTAATTATTATAGCTTCTTCTGGAACATTTTTTAAATCCTTGTTATTTAAGTGTTGCATTTTATTCGCTAGCTTTACCTTGCTTGGGTAGAAATAGCATATTTTTGAAATACTAAGCCAACTTCTTTATCCTTTAAAACCTACACTTTCTACTATCACAAAACTGGAAATACTTCCTTAAAGGAAGCATCCAATCCTGAAAACTAAAAAGGAATTCAAAGGAAATCTATACGATATTAATCATTAATTATATAATAACCTAAGCTATGGCAGATTATGAAAACTCAAAAATAAAAGAGTACTTTACTCATCCAAAAAATGCAGGAGAGGTTAAAAGTCCTAGTGCAGTCGGGCAAGGTGGAAGCGTCCAGTGCAGAAATCTAGTAAGATTAAGTGCCAGAATAGAAAAGAACATCATAAAGGAAATAAAATTTAAGGCATTCGGTTGCAATTATACCATTGCTAGCGCAAGCTATCTTTCCACTCTGGCTGAAGGAAAAGATATTTTTCGAGCCACTCTACTCACAGAAAAAGATATAGAAAACGAACTGGGATCATTTCCAGAAGAAAAGAAGGAGGTCTTAAAGGTTATAATAAGTGCTTTACAGAATCTTATAACTGACTATATATCCAGAAAATTTAAACAGGACCCCGAATACACACCACAGAATATATATGAACCTGACCCCAGAAGAGTAGCAGTAGCAATGAGCGGGGGTATAGACAGCTCTATGGCAGCAAAAATTATTCTGGATGAGGGATGGAATGTATTCGGGATAACAATGAAGTTTCTACCCGAAGAATTCCTGAGAGACACTGGTTTTAGAGGAGTTCATAAAACCTGCTGCTCCCCACAAGATATAGAAAATGCTAGAAAGATATCACTAAAACTTGGAATTCCACATATTGTAGTTGACCTTAAAGAAAGTTTTAGAGAAAAGGTAATTGAGCCCTTCTGCCTCAGTTATATGGAAGGAAAAACACCTAACCCCTGCATAGAATGCAATAAATATATAAAATTCGGGGTTCTTCTCGAAATAGCAAAAAGGCTGGGGGCAAGCTTTATAGCAACCGGTCATTACTGCAGGATTGAAAAAAAAGATTCCAATAGCCTATATGAAGTCAAAAAAGCAATAGACAGAGAAAAAGACCAGAGCTATGTTTTCTGGAAAATGAACCAGGAACAACTTTCCCAAACAAAAACTCCGCTTGGTTATCTTCTAAAACAAGACGTAAAAAGAAAAGCTCAAGAAATATTCCACCCGATTCCTCCAAGGAGAGAAAGCCAGGAAATATGTTTTGTCTCTGACAAAAACTATCATAGCCTGCTTTTACAAAGGTTTAAAGAAATATTTGAACACATAAAAGAAGGTAAAATACTTAATACTAAGGGAGAAGTACTTGGAACACATAGGGGTTACCCTTTCTATACTATCGGGCAGAGAAAGGGATTAGGAATAACACACACAAAGCCTCTATATGTAAAAGAGATTGTTCCTGATAAAAACATAATTGTGGTTGGGGAAGAAGAAGAACTTTTTGAAAAGAAACTAATTGTAAATGAGCTAAACTTTATAGCTGGTTATCCTCCTGGTAAAACTTTCAGAGCCAGTGTTAAAATAAGATATAAATCTAATGAAAGTCCAGCAACCATAGAAGTTATAAATGATACCACAGCTCTAATAACTTTCGACGAACCTCAGAGAGCAATAACTCCAGGGCAATCTGCAGTATTTTACATGGGTGATAATTTAATCGGAGGTGGGGTTATCGCCAAAATAACTTGATAAATACTCTTTGACATCTTTCCCCTGTTAGTTCTCCATCTGACAAGCAATGAATACCCGGATAACACTTAAAAAAATTCCAAGGAAGCATTCCCAATTTCCGTGACAGTGATAAAGATAAGCTTCCAGGAATCAGGCTGGGTGTTTATTCGCCTTCAAACGGTTTCCTTAAGTCGCTAAGCCTGATTCAATAACTTTTTTTCCATCACAAAAAAGAAATGCTATAAAATTCCAAAAAGGTATTGACAAAAATAAGGGTGTTTGTTATATTATAATCACCTTGGGACAGGAGGCAACATCTGAAAGTAGCTGAACTTCACGGACGAAAGGATGTGAAAAGTAGGCTAACATTTCAGAAAGTCCTAAGAAAAGTTCCAAGGTAGAGCCCCAAGATGCAGAGTAACCTACGGCGTGAGCTATGGTGAAAAGTAACTTGGGGCTTCTTTTTTTATACCCTTTTATTTGATGGAGAACTTTTTTCTTTATTCTTTCGTCTTCACTCACTCCGACCATACAAACTATTAATAGCTCGGAGAGAAAATCTTTCTCGGATTATATCAATTAAACCATAAACATTTCACAAACCATAAGAATTTCACTTTCTTCGATTTAAAAGCCCGTAGCTAAAATTTTTTATTATCAATTTGCAAATCCAACTCATAAGAGTAAAATATTCTAAAACTGAAGCCTAGTTCAATTAGTTTGATTGGTTCAACTCTGACATTTGCCAAATAACTAGCAGTAAGTTGAAATAAATAAGTGTCTTGAACGTAAGGAAAATATAAGATTTATAAGATTTTTATAAGATTTCCATAAGATTTTCTGAAATACATGATAGAAACATAGAGACAAGGAGAGAAGTATGGAGCATCCAAAATATGCCTTTTTCCAGGGAAAAATAGTACCTATAAGCGAGGCTAAAGTCGATATCCGGACCCATGCCCTTCAATATGGAACTGCAGTTTTTGAAGGAATAAGAAGCTACTGGAATGAGGAAGCTGGTAAAAGTCATGTTTTCAGGATGGAAGACCATTATAGGAGGCTTTTTAATAGCGCCAAAATCTTAATGATAATGATAAAATATACTATAGAAGAACTTTGTAATATCACCCTCGAACTTTTGA
>JACIXO010000177.1 GCA_014360385.1 Actinomycetota bacterium
CAACACTCTGAAATGTATCTCTTATTGTGATGTCATTTATCTTTATTATTCTTGTCATGGCATTTTATTATAACTTGTTAGTTTACTTTTCAGCTTGTATTTGTTATCTTTTATTACTTGTTTTCAGAAAAATTTTTTCTCGCTAACTTTCTCGCTAACTCTCTTATTCCCTGTTACCTTTACTTTTCAATTGTCTTTACAAGAGCCAGAATTCCTGAAATCTTGAGCAAGTCTATTATTATAAAGGGCTTTACCCCAAGTTCAAATGCTTTTATAAGGAGAGATGGAAAGGAAGCTTGTAATGTTATCATGTAGAGGTACCCAAGAAGGTGAAAATATCCAAAAAGATATATTATGCTAAGTCCTGCCATGCAGGAGATAAAGTATGCGAGGGTAACATTTTTCTTATGGATATTACCTGGCTTACTGTCAAGCCTATTACCTGAGATCCTTGAGCTTTCGTATATGTATCCAGATACAAAAGAGGAGACTAGAAAGCCAATTATATATCCTCCAGTAGGACCTGCCAGAACTCCTATCCCACTTTTAAAGCCTGCAAAAACAGGAAGACCTGAGATTCCCATTATTATATACCAGAACTGGGACATAAATGCCCATCTACTCCCCAGGATAATCGAGGATATAAGTACTGTAAAAACTTGCATTGTTACTGGAACAGGAGTAAAAGGAAGATAGAAAAAAGAATTTGCTGAGATAGCCATAAGGATTGCAAATACTAATGAGAATAAAATGTTAGTCAGTAAATTTTTTAGATGTATCTTTCTTTCCCATAAGAGACTAACATTAATTTTATGGTTATAGTTTTCAATACGCAACCTATTCGGCCTCCTTTCAATATGATTTTAATATGATTTCAATAAGATTGTTATTGTAGACGCTCCAGGATTTATAAAGTTTCAAATTGGGTTTTGGTTTAGATCGGCCATAGTGTAAAATTTATTCTTATAACTTCTTATAACAGTATTGTTGTGGAAGGGTATTGTTGTAAAAGGACGCTGAGAGTAATTTGTAATTTGTGTGATTTATATGAAACCATTGAGTTTTAGTTGCGTCATACATAGACAGAGCTTTTTGTTTCAAAAGACTCTTTGTTAAAATTAAACCACAAATCTTCGAAGGTGAGGGGACATGAGATATTTTTTGACTGAAGAACAAGAGATGATAGTAGAAATTTGCAGGAAAATTGTGGATGAAAGAATAATTCCCAGAAGAGCTGAGCTTGACGAAAGTGAAGAATTTCCACGTGAAATTTTGGACGAAATTGGCAAAAGCGACCTTTTTAGATTATTTATCCCTGAAGAGTATGGAGGAATGGGAACAGGAATTTTTGAGGTTTGTCTTGCTACAGAGGAACTGAGTAGAGGTGATTTGAGCGTTGCCACCTCTTACGCAGCTTCAGGGCTTGGTTTTTTGCCAATCCTTATTGGGGGAAGCGAAGAGCAGAAAAAGAAATATTTGCCAGATCTGGCCAGCGGGAAGAAGCTGGCAGCATTTGGTCTTACTGAACCTGAAGCGGGAAGTGATGCGGCAGGCATAAAAACAAGAGCTGTTCTTGATGGGGAGTTCTATGTTTTAAATGGTACAAAACAATGGATAACAAATGGAGGAGAGGCTGATATATATACTATTTTTGCCATGACCGATCCTGAGAAAGGAAGTAGAGGTGCAAGTGCCTTTATTGTAGAAAAAGGGACACCTGGTTTTACTTTCGGTAAGAAAGAAAAAAAGATGGGTATTAGAGCTTCAGCCACCAGGGAACTAATTTTTACAGACTGCAGAATCCCTAGAGAAAATCTTATAGGAAAAGAGGGAATGGGTTTTATGATTGCTATGAAGACCCTGGATAAATCCAGGCCTGCAGTAGGGGCTCAAGCTGTTGGAGTGGCTCAGGCAGCTTTTGAGGAAGCTCTTAATTACTCAAAGGTTAGAAAGCAGTTCGGGACTACTATTTCATCTTTTCAGGCTATTCAACATATGCTGGCAGATATGGCAACAAATATAGAAGCAGCAAGAGCTCTGGTATATTATGCTGCTCGTGTTATTGATAGTGGAGAGAAAAATGTTTCGAGACTTTCTGCTATGGCAAAGCTTTTTGCTTCTGACGTGGCCATGAAAGTTACCATAGATGCAGTCCAGATTCTTGGCGGGTATGGCTATATGAGGGATTATCCGGTTGAGAAGATGATGAGAGATGCAAAGATTACCCAGATATATGAAGGCACAAACCAGATACAGAGAAATATAATAGCACTTGATTTGATAAAAAGAGGAGCATAAAGTATGAAAAATTTGGATGGATAAGTAAGAAGCGAAACATACTGAACGTAGAATATACAAGGCAAAAAGGCAGGTGATAGAGATAAAAATCATAGTATGCATAAAACAAGTTCCAGGTTCAACAGAGGTAAAAATAGACCCCGAAACCAATACTTTGATAAGAGAGGGGATAGAGAACATAATTAATCCTTTCGATACCTATGCAGTTGAGGAAGGAGTCAGGGTAAAGGAGAGACTTACCAGTGATAATAATAATAATTCAGGTGAGGGGGTTGAAGTTATTTCTATAAGCATGGGTCCACCTCAGGCCATTGAAGTTCTTAGAGAATCTATATCTGTGGGAGTTGATAGGGCCATTCTTATTTCTGATAGAGCTTTTGCAGGTGCAGATACACTTGCAACTTCTCATACACTTGCTAGGGCAATAGAAAAGATAGGAGACTATAGCTTGATTATTTGTGGTAAGCAGAGCCTGGATGGAGACACCGGTCAGGTAGGACCTGAGCTAGCTCAGAGATTAGGAGTTCCCTTTATAGGTTATGTTAGTGCGATACTGGAGATAGATAGGAAGAGAATGAAGATAAAAAGACTCATGGATGACAGATATGAAATTTATGAGACGAAACTCCCATGCGTAATCTCGGTTGTAAAGGACATAAACATCCCGAGAGTACCCTCATTGAGAGGAAAATTGAAAGCAAAAAATGCTGAAATACCTGTGTGGAACAGAGATTATTTGGAACTTGATAGCAAAGAAGTTGGTCTGGAGGGTTCAGCAACTCAGGTGGTAAAAGTTTTCACCCCCGAAGTCAAGCACGATGTTAGAATTCTTGATGGAAGTGTTGAGGAGCAGGTAGAAGAGCTTTACAAATGTTTAAAGAATCTAAATGTAGTATGAATCTAATGTAGTATGAAAGATGTATAAAATCATAAAAATATTATAAGAGAATGCTGATCCGGAGTAGAGGAGACGTCTGTCATGGAAATAATGGTAAGAGACAATTGCACTGGCTGTGGTATCTGCAAAAGAGTTTGTATGTATGATGCAATAGAAATAGTTAATAAAAAAGCTGTTATTAGTGAGGCATGTGTATTTTGTGGAGCATGTGTTCAAGCATGCAAATTTGGCTCTATAGAAATTGAAGGATTGAGTGAGAAGAAAAAGGATTTCTCTGACTATAAAGGTGTAATGGTTTATCTTGAATCCAGGGATGGAA
>JACIXO010000178.1 GCA_014360385.1 Actinomycetota bacterium
ATCGGTTCAACAATCATTAAACCATGGCCCCAAGCATTTAAGTTTCTATAATTAAAAATACCAGAGGTTTTGAATTTTTTAGTACAAATTTCTACTGTCTTATCAGCAGCT
Organism: Actinomycetota bacterium; assembly: GCA_014360385.1. GTDB lineage: Bacteria > Actinomycetota > Humimicrobiia > Humimicrobiales > Humimicrobiaceae > JACIXO01. The sequence continues at coordinate 112 of JACIXO010000178.1, forward strand.
TTCTTAATCAATTCCAAAACTTCACTATTATTCGTAGTGGTGTAATAAGAAAGCATTGCTAAAATTATCCTACTTTGTGTCCAGAGTTCTCCATCTATAAACTCTTCAACATACCTATAACCTGAGGGATAAACACCCAAATAACTCTCATCACCTTTAACTCTCAAAAGCTCGCTTACATAGCTATGAATTTTTTGTTTTAATTCCTCACTATCTAATAAGTAAGCTAAATTTATAATCGCATCCAACCAATTACCTTCACTTTCACCATTCCACCAGTTATGCTCCTTATCATTCTGCATGTTTTTATCAATAAACTCTTTAGAATCGTTGCTAATAAATATACGACTTCCAACCTCTTCATTAGCTAACTCATCTAGGTGCCCCACAAACCCATCCCTATCTCTTCTCAATTGCTCATAGATCCAACCTCTCGGTATTATCTCGCCTATCTTAAAATCCTCATATTTCCTTTCCACTTCGCTCATTACAAAAAGCCTCCTTTGTATATAAAAGTCATAAAGAATTCTATAAACGCTATTCCTTCATTCCTGTAAATGTCATCCCTTCCACAAACCTTCTCTGACACAGCATATAAAATATTAAGACAGGCATCACTGCCAAACTAGCCCCTGCCAAAAATCCCGCAGTGTTTACATAATATCTGCCTGTGAAAAGTGCCAACCCTATTGGTATGGTATAAAGTTTTTCATCAATTAACATAATATATGGCCAAAGAAAGTCATCCCAGATAAACAGAAAATTAAAAATTCCTAATGCAGACAGTGCTGGAGTCAATTGAGGAAGTATAATGCTGTGGAATATTCTAAACTGAGAAGCTCCGTCTATTCTAGCAGCATCTACTAGATCGTCTGGAATTGTAATCACAAACTGCCGCATCATGAATATTCCAAAAGTACTAAATACCGAAGGCACAATTATTGACCAGTAAGTGTTAACCCACTTAAACTTCAGCATGAGCTGGTAAAGTGGTATAATAACCACTGGCCATGGTATCATCATAGTAGCTAAGATAGAAATGAAAATAAGATTCCTCCCCCAAAACTTTATCTTTCCCAAAACATAGCCCACAAGCGCACTTGTGTATAGAATTATCGAGGTTTTAACCAAAACAATAAAAATGCTATTCCTTATATAGATACCAAAATTCATCCTAGTAAATAGCTCTCTGTAATTCTGAATTGTAGGGTTTTTGGGGATCACTGTCGGTGGATATGCCATAACTTCTGCTGGAGTTTTAAATGAAGAAAAAAACATCCATAAGAGTGGAAAAATGGAGATAAAAGCCCCTATTAATAGAATGATATACAATATGAATTTAAATATTGAATCCCTTTTCAACTTGCTACAATACTTTAAAACCATTTCTTTGTAAAGTTCTGCCAAACAATTAAAATTCTTATGAAATTTGCTTTCCTACCAGGGAAAACTAATTAAACGTGCCAATAACTACGCATATATTTAAGTTGAATCAATCCAAGCAATAATATTATTATGAAAAGAACCTGGGTAATAGCAGAGGCATAACCAAAGTTCCACTTAGTAAAAGCTTCTTTCCATATTAAGAAAACAACAGTACTAGAGGCATCCCCAGGTCCACCACCAGTCATAATGAATACTTGGGTATAAGTCTGTAAATAGGTAATAGTTCCAGTGATCAAAACAAAAACTGTCGCAGGTTTAACTAGTGGCAACGTTATATGCCTCAGTATTTGCCAGTTGTTCCCACCATCAAGCCTGGCTGCTTCATAGAATTCAACTGGAATATTACTCATTGCTGCCAAATACAGCACCATAGCAAAACCCGCGTCTTTCCAAATCGACATCAACATGATAGACGGCAGTGCCAGCTTTGAATCTTTTAACCAGCCTAAGCCATCAAAACCCAAGGAGGACAGAATTGCATTAAAAACACCGATACTAGGATCGTACATCCATTTCCATACAAGTGCTACTGCTACCATTGAAGTAACTACAGGCATAAAATAAGCAGTCCTGAAAAAGGCCTTAAAATATCTTACATTATTAATCAACACCGCCAATAATAAACCTATCGCTGTACGCAAAACTAGAACTATGCATGTAAAATAGAAAGTATTGAATAAAGATTTCCAAAAACTTATATCTCTAATAACCTCATAATAGTTTCTCAATCCGACAAAATCAAACTGATCAATCAGAGGATTCCACTTAAAGAAACTTCCTACAAGTTGGTGTATTATAGGATAAATCAAAAAAACACAGTAAAATACAATTAGAGGCACTAAAGTAACCAAAATTATTAGTCTATTTTCTTTATTCCTCATCAGCTCTTTGTTCTCATTTTATATGAGTTATTAAGTGATCCGCTTTCAACTATTGATCAAATAAATATCAAGACATCAGTAGACTTTTTAAAATGGACAAAATTCTATAAAATTAAGTAGCACTTCATAACAATTTATTTGCCTCAAGTTTAAGACTTTGTGATTCTTTTTAACTTATTTATCTGTGCAAACTAGAATTATAACTATTCCCCAAGAATATCCCTTAACAGATTATAAGAAAACTTTTAGATAAGCCAGGTATAATAGTTTAACCTAGAAATAATCTCACCAGAAGTTAACACATAGGTTGGTTAACTTCTGGTGAGTTATGTTACTTAGAGTTATCTTAGCTCATTAGCATACTTATATCTACGTTCGTAAGATACAAAATCAACATCTGCTAGATCCTTATCAAGTTGTTGCTGCAGTTCTTCTAACACTTTCTCAACTGGCATTTTATCTATTAACAACTTTTCATCTAAATAAGTTGTGAGGTCCGTCATATAAATGTTCGGAATAGCTCCCGGCCATATTGTTCTATCAAGCTGCTCAAGCTGGATTTGTATAACTTCGCTCTCTTTAATTCTTGGGTCTTCCATTGCTGAATACTTGGTTGGTGCAGAACCACTGTATAGAGAAAACTCAACCAACGCATCATCATTGGCAGCTATATACTTTAAAAAGTCAAAAGCTACAGCTTTTTTCTCAGGGCTTGTTTTAGCAGCCACAGCACCCAACAATTGTACATTACATCTGTCATAAGCAGGAGGTACATTTCCATCAAAGGTAGGAATCTTAAACCAACCAAATTCAAGTTCAGGATAAGTATACTTTAAATATCCTTCCATCCATCCCCACCCATATACTATAGCAGACTTTTCATTTCCAAAAGCTTCATACGCTGGTGGAAATCCGATATCGCCAACATTATGCACATAATACAAATCGTAAAGAAACTGTGCAGCTCTTGCACCTTCTGGTGTATTTGCATTTGCAGTTTTACCATCTTCGCTAAACAAAAATCTCCCTTGGTGATACTGCATTGCAATCCATATA
>JACIXO010000179.1 GCA_014360385.1 Actinomycetota bacterium
CCTGAAAGCATTATCTACAGAGGAAAACAAGGCTACAGTCTACCAGTCAAAAACTGGCTCAGAGAAGAATTGAAAGACTATATGATACACCTTTTCAAAAATTCACCGATTATTAAGGAGAACTTAAACACTTCCTACTTATTCGAACTTGTGGATGAGCACCTTCAATTCAAACACAACCACAACCACATTCTATGGGCATTAATAAATCTAGCTTTGTGGTACAAGAAGTTCTTTCTTTAGTGAATTTAGAAAAAGAAGGCTATTTGAAATTTTGAAATTATGAAATAATGCTATTTTGAACTATTTTATGTTATTTTCATACAATAACGCACTTTTAAATAATAGCACACTTTATTATAGCAATTTAGCTATATCATTTTAAGCAAATCTAAAACTTACTTATTTTTAAATCTTTTATAAAACTTTTCGTACTAATTACTTTCACTACTGTACTAAAAATCTTAAAATAAAGTAAATACAAACTTCAACCAGAATAAGACCAGCATAACAAATTCCAAGCCAGAGAGGTTTTTTTCTCTTCCTATAGAGAATAGTTATCCTTAAAATCTCTATCACTATTACCCCTAATATAAATAAATATAAAAACGTAAAATATTTATTGGAAAATAGTTTATAAAAGAACTCAGAAAAGGGATGCTTTTGGTACCAGTGTTTCATCTTAAGCTTATCAAAGTAATCTTTCTCTATTCTAAATACATTGCTTTCGGGATTTTCTAAAAAACCACCAACATTTATTCTTGAAAGGTCATACCCGTCATTGATTTTTAGATCAAATTCCAGGTAAGTAAAATTTCTTAAAGTAAAGCTAAATCCATCTGAGAAATCTTTGCTATCCAGAGTTGCAGAGAATTCAATTCTATTTCTTCCTACTTTAATTATGTCTCCTTTTTCACTGTCTTCGTCCTTTCCTTCCCACTCCTTTAACTTACACCCTGTGATCTCCCCATCTGTTGAAACCACACCATCAAATTTTGAATCCTTCCTGTCTGAACTCCATTCTAAAAATATATTACCATTGTCTTCCCATATATAATAACCATAGCTTGCACCTGGGATATAGAAAACCCCTTTGCAGCCACCAAGCATAAACAGTAAGGCAACAGTAGCCACAAAAACCACTAGTACAACCATTACTTTAGTTAATCTAGTTGTTATTGCTGTCCTGGCTATTCTAAGTTTAAGAACTTTCTTCACATCCACCATATTTTTTTATCTTTATATTTTTATCATTTCATCTTCTTCTAAAATCCTGTTCTACCCATTGACCACCAATCTTAACTTATTACTCTAACTAATTCAGTTAATTATTGGATAAATTATCAAGATTTTCCTCTTTTTGAAGCTTTTTATTATCCTTATAAATAAAATAAATCATCCATAACGTTATTCCTGTAAAAATGCTTCTGAATATATTTACAAACCTTGCAGAATCACAAACTCGCTCTAGTATAGGAATAATGCCAGTCAGATATATGAAATACTTGTGATCTATAGGTGCAAAAAGAAATTTAGTCACCAGATCTCCCCAATATATTAACATCACCATAAGCAAAGCAAACTGGATCCAGTGATAGTATAAAAGCGATTTTCTCTTTATAAATGTAAATATAAGAAAAGGAATTGTCCACAACATGTACTGAGGGTGAAAGTAACAAATACCAACGTAGAGTAGATATATTATTGCTGCATAATTCAAAACCATATCGAAACTCTTTTTTTGGATATGAAAAAAGCTAAGAATTACAATCATATATAGCGCCACAAAAATAAAAATACTACTGTGGGAGCCCGGTACAAGATCAAGTTTCGTCGACAAAATAAAATCAAAATGCTCAGCGCCAAGGAGAGAGAAAATAACATCCCTTCCAAAGCCAAAATATCCAAGAAGTTCTACACCTACAAGACCTGAAACTCCTACCAAAGACAAAATAATATACTCCTTTTTAGTGTGTACCAGATAAAACACAAACAGAGGAAGAATCATAATAGGAAAGAACCTTAAAACTATAGCAATACTAAGTACAATAATTGCCCAATACTTTCTTTGCTTTTTTGCCAGTAAAAGCGCCACTAAAGTAAAAAAAACACCAATAATATCGTGTCTTGCAAAGATATATGATACAAATATTACTATGGGGTTAAACACCCAGAATTTAAAAATCTGAAGCTTACTTTCAGGTTTTTCATCAGACGAAAGCCTCAATATTAAAAACATACAGCCTATATCAAAAATAAGATATAGTGCTTTAAAAAGAGTAAGCGCTGAAAACACATTGTAAACTCTATTGAAACAAATCCAGGATATCCAGCTATCTTTCTCAAGTAAAATAGGAAAAAGCTCATTTATTCCAGAGAATATAGACTTTATAATAAATAAATAAACTGAATGGATTATATTTATCAAAAGCTGCAACAAATCCAATCCAAAATTTCGGGTATAAACTGTCTCAGCAGCCTTCTGGTAAGTCGAAAGCAGGTCTCTCTGGTAAAAGAATGGCATGAAAATAAATCTCACAAGAAGCCCTATAAGAAAATACTTATAAAGAGTTCTCAATGATTTCTTATCTTCAAAAATCTCTTTTGTTACAATTAAGCAACCAACTTTTTTAAAAAATGTTTTGACTTTTATAAGAACTTTTAAAACTCTGTGAAGTTTCTAACTTACTATTGTGACCTCAACATCTTCGGCTTCAATATAACTCCCACCTGAGGTAAATCTTAATTTTATTAAGCCTTCCTCGATTGGCTTTATACCTTTTAGCTTTATTATCAAATTTAATCCACTATTAGCCCTAACAACATACGAATCACTAACCCACATGTATATTCCCTTGTTTATACCTGGCATCTGGGTGATATCTCCTTCCTGACTCACTCCAACAAACTTAATACCCTCCGGAAGCTCCAATTCTATTGAGGAAATTTTTTCATCTTGTCTTCCAATATTTCGAATAAAATAGTAAATTTCAAACTCTTCATTAACTTTCTTTGTGTGGCTGTCAATTTGGGATTCAATTTCAAAATCATAAAGTTTTAGATAACCAGCATAGTTCCAGGGCGGAATAAGGCTATTAAACTCGACTCTCTTAATGTCATAAAGATTAATAGTCCTTAAATCCTCAATGCCAGTCCCATACCTTACAGCACCTCTATACCCAGCTTGTGAAATAAGGCGCCACTTAGAGTAAGAGAAATTATCATAAGGCCATGCAAAAAATAAAACCTTTTTCCCGAGATGGGATTCAATATCCTTCTTTGACTCTATAAGCTCATACAAAAACTCCTCATCAGATACTAATCCCAGATGTAAATGATTTATACTATGGGATAAAAATTCACAGCCATACTCGCTCATTTCTATTATCTCCGGCCATGTAAGAAGAGGCCTTTCAGGGATACCCCCTTTCAACTGCCCATTTATTTGTTCTTCTATCTGATTCCGAATTCCCAATATAACCAGTAACTAAA
>JACIXO010000018.1 GCA_014360385.1 Actinomycetota bacterium
ATGAATATCTAACTGGTATCAATTCCAGGTTTCTGATTCCTGTTTCCTGTATAAATTTCGGGTTAACTCTTGGTTTTTTGGTTTATAGAAATGTGTTTAGTTTTATTTAGTCGGGGATTTAGTCGGAAGTAAGGATGTTACAGATAATTAAAAATTTTTTTATAAACCTAGGAAATATTTTTAAGGGGCCCAGGACCATTCTTTATCCAGCGGAAAGGATTATATTACCCGAGGGTACTCGTGGGCTTCCGCGGCTCAGGTTGAATCTTGATACCCTTGAGATTATTTGCAGCGGGTGCGGGACATGTGCAAGGGTCTGCCCTGAAGGTTGTATAGAGGTTAAGGCAACTGTTAATGAACATGAGAGAAGGAGCCTGGATGAGATTTCCCTTGATCTATCAAGATGCATCTTCTGTGGTAATTGTGCTGAATATTGTGAGCTTAAGGCTATTGAGATGTCTTACAAGTACCAACTTTCAGAATATGAGCTAGGTAGCCTTAAGCTGGAAGAGCTGGAGTTAACGAAGCAGGCTGATTACCCTGTTGAAGACTTCTGGGCCTGATAAGTTGGACTTAAACCTGCAAGTGGTGACTGACAAGTCGTAAAGTATTTCACTTGGTCATTTCCCTAAGCCAGTAGTGGTGAGCGAGCAATGATACAGAGACAGGATATTATAAATTTCCTTCAGTATCTGGGTGCAGCTGGCACTCTTATATTTTCACTCTTATCATTATTTGTGACGAATCAGAGAAAAAAGCTTGTTTTTTTTGCATGTTTTATTTTGTTCTCTTCCTTCCTGGGGCTTTTGTTCTACTCGGGGGTTACATTATTTGTAACCGGGTTACCTGGCCTTATGGTTCTTCTTTTTATTTTTATTTTGCAGGAGAGTGAACAAAGAAGCAAGGTACTCATGGTTAAAGAAAAAAGCAGAGAAAAAGACAAAGAAAATGCTGATAGAATTAACAGAAATAATCACCATATTTCACAAGCTTTAAGAGTGATTACCGGAGTTATTTTGTGTATAATAGCTTCATATTTTTTTTATGAGAGCACATTTGACTTTTTTGCCAGGTATGAAAAGGTAAGTACCATATCCATTGCAAGCACATCTTCGGTAATGAGTGAGTTATACACCAGCTACCTTCCCGTTGTAGTAGTTCTGGCTTTAGCCCTTTTTTCTTCGGCTTTGTGGATTGTTTTATTTTTAGAAACAATTAAAAAAAGAGATACCAGGAGGGATTAACCTTTGGGTCTACAAACAGTAATTTATTTCAGCTTTGCCCTGTTTTTGCTGGGAATTTTTGGCTTATTTTATAGTAGAACCTTTGTGTCACTTTTGATTTCATTTCATTTAATAATAGTTTCTGGCTGTATTAATTTTTTGGGATTTTCTCTGTTTTTGTATAAAAGTTCAATATGGGATAAGATTTTTATATTTATAGGAATGATTTCCATATATATTTTCATGTTTTCCCTGATATTTTACAGATATTGTGAAGCCAGTTCATGGGGAAGCAAGGGTATTTCGAAGGATTTTGAAAACTTCAGGCTTTTTGAGCTGGATTTAAGCTCATGGTGGGGTGAAGATTGATGGTTCGTTTGATGAATATTGTTAGCAGGGTAAATCCGTTTTATAGTATAGTCACTCTTTCGATACCACTACTTATTTCAATGTTTTTTGGAATATCTTCCAGAAGGGCAATAAAAACTTTTTTGGCATGGCTTACCCTTATCTTTCTTTTTCTGGCCATTTTTATCAATGTATATGGTTTTAGAGTAGGTGGAAATTTTTCCAGCCAGCTTTTCAGTTTTAGTATTTTCCATGTTGTGGGCATATCCATAGTTCTATTTAGTGCCCTGAATATTTTACTGTTTCTATATATACTTCATAGAGAAGATGAGCATTTTATCAAAATATTGATTTTGTTTTTGCTTTCAGTTTGTCTTTGTATCCTGGTGCTGATATCCAGAAATTTTCTTATGGTGTTCGTAAGTCTGGCTGTTTTTTTGGTTTTGGTTTTCCAGCTGGTAGCGAGTCTTAATATTGTGGATATTGTGGATAATAGTAGGGATAATAGAAAAGTGGCCGGGGTAAAGGACACAAAGGATCGTGAGAAAAGTGGCCAAATGTATGATAACAGGTATATAATACGGCTTTTTCTTAACCCTTTTCTGGCAGTAATTCTTTTCTTTTTTTCATTTTCCATGATATATAGTTCTACTGATTTCAAAAATTTTACTCAGATTGTGGAGGCAGATCTGGTCCTTCTACCTTTTATACTTGGTGGGGTAGCAATTCTTGCAATTGGAGTTTATGTGTATTTGTTTCTTATTCCTTTCCAGGGTTCCTACCTTAAGTTTATGAGAAGATGCGAGAGTTCATCATTTTCCATTATGTATTTTTTGTATCCGCTGGCCGGGATTTTTATGCTGACAAAACTAAATGAGGTAATTTACTACATAGCTGAGAGATACAGAAGTATTGCAGGTTATATTTTTGTTTTCCTATGTTTTATTTGCTTTGTAAGTTCAAACTTGGGTGCGCTTAAGAGCAAAAGTCTAAGAAGATTTTGTTGTTGTTTACTATTGGCCTTTTTTTACTTAATTATGCAATGTTTTCTTTTGGATTTATAGAGAGGGACAGGGTGGAATGGTTGATTGTGGCTAATCTTTTTACACTGGTAACTAATTTTTTCCCAATATGGGGTCTTTTGTTCTTTATGGAAAAGCATCTTGGCAGTGATGCTATAGCAAATCTTAATAGTTTTTTAAGAAGGAATATCTATCTTGGTGTAAATGCAGTAATAATCTTGCTTTCTTTGTGCGGGCTGGCTGGGACTTCAGGTTATCTTGTCCGATATTATTATATCGAGCCTCTTGTTTATCGCCTGTCAGAAGCAAGTTCAGGTTTTGGAGCTATCACCTTGCTGGTTATGGTGCTGGTAATTTCTTCTTTTGGGCTCCTGGTTGTAAATATTTTCAGGATTATAGTAAGCCTTTTTAAACATCCTGATAAAGAAGACAGGGAAGAGGGTATCGGGACTGGATTTCTCATTCCCAGGTTTTATTATGTGTATATGACTCTTTTTACACTTATAATTTTATTTGTGGGTGTAATAGGTCTACTTGAAACATTGGGAATGAGTATTCCTGGATTGGGTCTTAGGTTAACTGAGGCTAGTGTTTTTTTGACCGGCAAATGAATCTGACAATTCTAGTAAATAAATTCTTGCGAAAAAACTTTGTAAATAAATTTGAATGAATTTTAAGGATTGTGGGGTAATATAATCTTCCTGTGGTTTGTGGTGATTTCTTTAAGTGTTTGAAAGAAGAAGGAAAAAGCTAGACATAAGGCAACTTCTTATTATTATCATAATACTCCTTATCACGCTCGGGGTGGTAATAACGGTTAAAGGCATTAGTTTTAGAAAAGAGCTTGAGCCCCCAACTGCTCTTGCAAATGAACTCCCGAGATTCAGATTAATCGATATGGACAATATTGGAATCAAAACTGACGAGGATAAAGATGGAATCAATGACCAGAAAGATATTTTGCTTGGTGCTAAAAAGCAGCTAGAAATAAGAGCCCGAAACATATTTCTTGAGGGAGAAAAAGAGTCCAATTATTACCCTGGCGGAGATCCACCTCCTGACCTGGCTGTGTCTACTGATATAGTGGCAAGAGCGTTTAGAGAGGCTGGATTTGACCTTAAGGAACTGGTTCATGAGGATATTATCGAGAATTTTAATGCCTATCCCCTACGCGAGATCTGGAACCAGCGCTTTCCTGATCCGAATATTGACTACAGAAGAATTCAGAATCTGGAAGTCTTTTTTAAGAGAAACGCTATTAGTCTAACTACAGTTTTTAGCTCCCTGGATAAAGAAAATCTTAACTCATGGCTACCAGGCGATGTAGTTTTTTTCGACATGGATGAAGATGGATACGCTGACAACGTAGGTATTATTTCAGATACTACCACCAGAGATGGAACTCCCAAGGTTATCTATAACTATATTGACCCTGGCTTTACCTGTGAAGAAAATATACTAGGGCAAAAGCCAATAAAAGGTCATTTTCGGTTCCCTGACCCTCAGAAGAAGTTTTCTGATAAAGAGGGATAAAGCCGCTGCCTTTTTCAGTATCTCCAGCATGGTGAAATTCATTTTATTTCTATTTTCAAAGTGATAGACTTTTAGTACCCTTGTTTAATCCTATTTGAAAATAAGCTAGAGTGTATGAGGAAGAAAAAAAGGGGAAAATAGTGAAATGGGAGTTAAAGACGTCAAATTTAATAGACTCCTTGAGATAAGAAAGAAAGCTTCATTATTTTTTATGAGTTTCATTTTGCTTTCTTTTTTTCAGATTGTTTTCCCGGCAAAGTTGCATGCTATTACTCTGAAAGAACTTGGCCAGAGAATATCCGAACTTAGCCAGCAGGAACAAAAATTAATAGAGGAAATAATAGCTTCTGAAGCTCTTGTAGAGAACAAGAGAAATCAGATAGAATCCTTAAATTCAGAGCTTGCTCAGTTTGAGGACGAGCTGTCTGGACTCTACCAGAGGAGTAATGAACTTAAGAAGAGCATTGAGGAAAAAAGAAAATTGCTGGAAGAGAAGGTTGTTTTTTCCTACAAATATCAGAATAATAACATAGCTAAAATTGTTATTAGCGCAAGAGATATAAATGAGGTAGTAAATACCCTTTATCTTTTTAGAAATGTTATGAAAAGAGAGGCCGAACTTATTGAAAGTTTAAGACTTGAGGAAGAGGAATACGGGAGGATTTTGAGGAAGTCGGAAGAGAAGAAGAGGGAAATAGAGCAAGTAAAAAACAAAATCCAGCAAGAAGAGCAAAAGCTGGTAGAGAGTATTAAGAAAAACAAATCACTTCTCGATAGAGTTAAAAACGAGAGACAAGAGGTTCAGAGTTTGCTGAACGAAGTCAAAAAGAGAATAGCTCAGATACAGCCCCCAGGTCTTACGCTGGTTGGCGAGTGGGAGATGATAGCCACTGCTTATTATTCAGCTGGTGGTGGTCTTAATGGAGATGGGATTGCTGCCACTGGTCTTAGGGTAAAAAAGGGAATAGTAGCTGTGGATCCAAGAGTTATACCTCTGGGAACAAAGTTATATATCCCTGGATATGGAGAAGCTTTAGCTGCTGATACCGGGGGGTGGATAAAGGGGAATAGAATTGACCTTGCGTTTGATACCCTTGAAGAGTGTTTTAGATTTGGAAGAAGAAGGATTAGAGTATATCTGGTAGAAGATTAACTTAAAATTTATTACTTCACTTATTAGTGCTACTACACTACCTCAAATAGCTTTGAGAGACTCTGAAAATCTTCTACATATTTTTCTTCAGGAAAAGCTCCAGCTATTACCTCTTTAGGATCACGGAATGAGACAACCTTGAAAGAAGGATTTTCAAATATTTTCATGTGCAGTTCATTCATATTTTTATATTTTATCTGGAGAGAGAAAAAATTGTCCAATAGATAAATGGATGTATCAAACCCTAAAGAAATTATAAGGTGTGGAGTTGTAATTGAAATTTCTCTCGAAAGAAATGGGAAGCAATTATTTATATGTTCTGCCCGCGGAATCGTAATTGTAAGATCAACATTTCTTGGTATACATTTTACCATGTATGTTAAGTAGATATCTTTTTCCAGAGAAAGATCTACTTTATCAAGGCACTTTCTTATCAAGTTTCCTGTGTCATCACCTGTGTAAGGTGTAACTCCAGCCTCTGCCCCTTCACTGGGATAATATCCTAAAATAATTACTCTTGCATTTGGGGCTCCTATTCCGGCTACTGGACTCCTTCTGGTTTTGACGAGATCCTGACATTTTTTACACTGGATAACTTCCTCTCTTAATTTGTTTAAACTTTCTCTGGCGCTTATAGACATTAGAGTCCTTACCCCAAGGCTAAAGATTATGTGGCTGAAAAATTGTTTTGTTATTTCAAATTGTTAAAAATGTTAAAATTGTTTTAAATTTCAAAATTGAAATTAGTAAAAGTATTTTATAGGTTAAGATAGTCGAGACTATCGACTATCTAAACTAAATTAACCTGAACTTGGTCTCACTTCAATAGCTAAACGAATAGCTAAGAGTTCTACTTAATTAAAGTATATAGTAGAATTCCTTTGAGGTAAATAAGATTTTTTAAAAAAATTTACCCTTCAAAAATTTACCCTTCAAAAATTGCCCTATTTGGGGTATTATTATGCACAGTTTCCACAGGGCTGGATTATTTTGTATGTAAGGAGAATGTGGAAAGCAAAATGAAATTTTAAAAAGAAAGGAGGAGATATGGCAAAATATCAGGACCTTGCAGATGCAATTATACGGGGTGACAATGTTGCAAGCAAAGAACTTGCTCAGAAACTTGTGGACCAGGGTGTGGATCCTGTAGAAATTTTGAATGAAGGGCTTTTTCCCGGTATGGATGTTGTAGGTAAGAAATTTAAAGCCAATGAGATGTACATACCGGAGGTTTTGATTGCAGCCCGGGCAATGCATGCTGCAATGGATGTTTTAAAGCCGCTTCTTACCCAGACGGGAGTGCCCACCAAAGGAGTTGTGGTACTGGGTACTGTTCAAGGCGACCTTCATGACATTGGAAAAAATCTGGTAGGCATGATGCTTGAGGGTGGAGGATTTACAGTAGTGGATTTGGGCGTTGATGTACCAGCAGAAAGATTTGTCGAGGAAGTAAAAAAGAACAAGGCTCAGATTCTTGGACTTTCTGCACTTCTTACGACAACAATGCCAGCCATGAAAGATGTTATAGAGGCTATACGAGCAAATGGTGAGGCTAAAACCACAAAGGTTATGGTTGGCGGTGCACCTCTTACACAGGAATACGCTGACTCTATTGGAGCAGATGGTTATGCACCTGATGCTTCCAGTGCGGTGGATTTAGCTAACGAGCTTCTTAGCAGGATGAATTAGGGTACACTTGATAAAGGAGTTTAATAGGAATATTGGGTTAGAAGTATCTATGTTGGGAGTAGGTACTTCTAACCCTTTTTATTTTTTGGTAGTTTAAACTTATCCTACATTTCCCTATCTTCTATTTTTCTCTATTATCTCTCTATTTATTATCTCTCTATGGAAGCATCTTTTTTACGTGATGAAAAATATTGGGCCAGGAACTTTCCTATCGTCTTTCCGCGAAGAATTATCTTAAGGTTTTAAAGAGGTTTGCCATCTCTATGGCGGAGAGTGCTGCCTGCCATCCCTTGTTTCCCATTCTTGTACCTGCTCTTTCGATTGCCTGTTCAAGAGTGTCAGGCGTTAGCACCCCGCAGATAACAGGTGTACTAGAATTAAGATTTATCTGTGCAATTCCTTTTATCACCTCATTTGCAATGTAATGGTTGTGGGAGGTATCTCCTTTCATTACTGAAGCCAGGCAAATAATAGCATCATATTTTTTCGATTCGACCATCATTCGGGCTGTCTGGGGAATTTCGAATGCACCTGGAACCCAGGCTATATCTACGTTTTTGTCATCGCATTGGTGCCTTAACAGGCAGTCAAGTGCTCCTTCAAGCAACTTTTTAGTTATAAATTCATTGTACCTGCTTATAACTATTCCGAACTTAAGATCCCTTGCATCTAGTTTTCCCTCAAATGTTTGCATTGTGTCTCTCCTTTCTAATAATTAATCCAGAAGATGGTTTAGTTTTACTTTTTTTGTCTTGAGATATTTCTCGTTGTTACGATTGGGAGTAATTTTTATCGGGATTCGTCTTGTAACCTTAAGTCCATAACCCTCAATTCCAATGATTTTTCTCGGGTTGTTGGTTATGAGCTCGATGGTCGAAAGCCCAAGGTCTGAAAGAATTTGAGCACCTATTCCATAATCTCGAAGGTCGGGTTCGAAACCAAGTTTCAAGTTTGCTTCGACTGTGTCGAAACCTTGTTCCTGTAATTCATATGCCTTCATCTTATTACATAAACCAATGCCTCTTCCTTCCTGGGACATGTAAAGAAGGACCCCGCAACCCTTTTTACTTATCATCTTAAATGCTTTGTCCAGCTGTTCTCCACAATCACATCTCTTAGATCCGAATGTGTCACCTGTAAGGCACTGAGAGTGAACTCTAACCATTACGTTTTCTTTTCCCTTAACTTCTCCTTTTATGAATGCAATGTGAACCTCAGAATCAATTTTTGATCTGTAGGTAATAGCTTTAAAGTCTCCCCATTTTGTAGGGAGGTTAATTTCTGCAATTTTCTCTATGAGCTTTTCTTTTCTTTTTCTATATTTTATTATCTCTTCGATAGGGATAATTTTCAGGTTGTGCCTTTTAGAAATTTCCACAAGATCAGAAAGTCTTGCTATTTCTCCATCGTCTGTTAGCACACTACAAATCACACCTGCCGGATAGGTTTCTGCTATTTTGGCAAGGTCCACACTTGCTTCGACGTAGCTTGCCCTTGCAAGAACTCCACCAGGTTGTGATTTTAAAGGAAAAACATGACCTGGCATAACAATATCGTCAGGTCTGGTTTTGGGATCAATAAAAGTTTTTATAGTGAAAGCCCTGTCCTTGGATGAGACACCGCTACCTGTTCTGGCCTTAGCGTCTATTGACACAGCAAAAGAGGTACCGGCTGGTGAAGTAGACTGGGGCTGGCTTACCATCATTGGGATTTTTAGTTCCTCAAGTCTCTTCTGTTCACATGGGAGGCATATAAGGCCACGCCCATAAGTCATTAAAAAGTTTATGGAGGAGGGAGTTACTTTTTCTGCTATCTGGAAAAATACTCCGTCGGTTTCCCTGGATTTATCATCCACTATTATTACAATTTTACCCTGTTTTATCTCTCTAATAATATCTTCTACCGTGCTAAAGGTATTTTCGTAATTTTTGTTCTCATAATTTTCATTTTGTAAATCCATATTTTTCAAGCATCTCCTTTAATAACTTATCTTTTTCTTTCCACTCTTTTTTTCTTTCGTTGAAATGAGGAAATCCGGGAAAATCTCCGAGATTTCCTGTCTCTATTGGGCTTGAGAAATCTGTGGTATTTTCAATGAAGGCATAGTTTTTTAGAATGTTCACCAGATATCTTAATATAAGGTCAACTTCAATATTTACAAGATCACCTTCTTTTTTAAATTTAAGATTCGTATTCTCAAAAGTGAAGGGAATAATAGATACATGAAAGACATCTTTCCCCAGATTTTCCCATCCACTCTCGTTTTCAGCTGTTTCTGTGCCCACTCCACTTACAGTAAGGCTTATTCCATCAAGTGCTATTGATCCCCTGGGAATTATGTAGGGTAGAAGCTCAGTTTTTATTTTTATATAAAATTGGTAAAACTCTCCTCTTCTTTCAATTTTTACTATTTTGCCAGTATCATCTATGTGACCGGTTAAAAGGTGGCCTCCTAGTCCATCTTTTAGAGTGAGAGAATTTTCTAGATTTACTATTTCACCACTTTTCAGGTATTTAAATGTTGTTCTTGAAAGCGTAGTATTTGAAATATCGCTAATGAAAGCTTTTTTTGAGTTTTCTTTCACTGTAAGACAGCACCCATTTACTGCTATCGAATCGCCTTTTTGCAAATCTTTTGCCAGGTTATTACAGGTGACTTCTATTTCTAAACCTGTACTGTTTCCTTTAATCCTGGTTAGTTTTCCCAGTTCTTTTATTATTCCTGTAAACATATTTGTCAGAATCCTTCAAATCCTTATTAAATTTAACTTATTAATTAAATTTAACTCATTAACTTTCTTCCTGAACTCTTGCCAGACCCTGCCACCGGATAGAGTTTTTAGATGGTTTTGAGATGTGCTATTTTTTAAACCATTTTAACATTTTCATACATGTTTTAATGTATTCTTATATCGTTGTTGTATTTTGGGTAGGCGATTAAAAGAATATCTTCGCCAATCCTTCTTACAGTTTTAAAATCAATCTTTAATGCATCCTCTATTCTGTCTATGTGGAGGTCTGAAAACATAGGATAGCTACTTTCTCCCACGATTCGGGGCGCCAGGAATATGTAAAACTTATCTATAAGCTTTTTTACCAGAAATGATGTTAATAGAGTGGGCCCTGCTTCTAACATGGTGGAGGTTATTCCGAACTGATTGTACATGGTTTTAAGCACCTCGCTTATATCAAGTTTTGTATAAGTTTCTACAGCACTGGAGTTTTTAGAGCTATTTCTGGAGGAGGGCACGAACATCACATTTATATTTTTTTCTTTCAAGAGCTCAACTTTATTTTTAATTTTAGTGTCATTCTGGTGTTCAGCGTTTGCAAATATGATGGTCTTGGCTTTATGAGATGTTTTAACTACTCTCGAGCTCAGGTTTATTTTAAGGTTGCTATCCAGGATAAC
>JACIXO010000180.1 GCA_014360385.1 Actinomycetota bacterium
AGGCTTCCTCATCGTTCCATTTTTAAATCTTTGGGATACATTGATGAGGAAATTAAAAGGCCAATTATAGGGGTAGTAAATTCTTCAAATGAACTTATACCAGGCCACATGCATCTCGACCTTATTGTTGAAGCAGTAAAGGCTGGAATAAGAATGGCAGGTGGAACGCCTCAGGAATTTTCCACTATTGGAGTTTGTGATGGGGTAGCAATGAACCATCTTGGGATGAAGTACTCACTTGCCACGCGAGAAATAATTGCTGATAGTATAGAAGCAGTTAGTTATGCTCACCCTTTTGATGGACTGGTTCTTGTCCCAAATTGCGATAAGATTATTCCAGGGATGATCATGGCTGCCCTCAGACTTAATATTCCTTCTATTGTGGTAAGTGGTGGGCCAATGTTAACAGGGAGATTCAGACGTGGAGAGGTAGAACGAGGGATTGATTACAGTAGCTGTTATGAGGCAATTGGAATGTACAGAGTTGGAAAGCTTTCTGAAGAGGATCTTTACGAGATTGAGGAAGAAGCCTGTCCTACTTGTGGAAGTTGCGCAGGAATGTTTACGGCTAACTCTATGAACTGTTTATCTGAAGCCATTGGGCTTTCACTTCCGGGTAATGGCACTATTCCTGCAGTTTATTCCAAGCGTTTGAGGCTTGCAAAACTTGCAGGAATAAAAGTCATGGAACTTCTGGAGAGAAATATAAGGCCAAGAGATATTGTTAATATTGACTCTATAAAGAATGCTCTAGCGGTTGATATGGCACTTGGTTGCTCTACCAACACGGTTTTGCATTTAACAGCAATAGCCCACGAAGCTAAAGTTGATTTTTCATTGGATTTAGTAAATGAAATAAGTAGAAAAACTCCCAATTTATGCAGGCTCAGCCCTGCAGGTGAGCATCACCTTTTTGATTTGTATCTGGCAGGGGGAATAGAAGCTGTTATGAATGAGCTTTTGAGAAATAATCTCATAAATGGCGAGCTTATAACTGTGACTGGAAGGAAAGTTAGAGAAAATGTAGAAAAAGCTGAAATTCTGAATCCCGATGTTATAAAAAGCGTCTCAAGCCCTTATAGTAGTGATGGTGGGCTTGTTATCTTATGGGGGAATCTGGCACCTGAAGGTTCTGTGGTTAAAAAATCAGCTGTAGATCCTTCCATGCTTTACCATAAGGGCAGAGCTCGTGTATTCGATAGCGAAGAGGAAGCAGTGGAAGCTATTCTTGGTAACAGAATTGAGAAAGGGGATGTGGTTGTTATAAGATATGAAGGTCCCAAAGGTGGTCCAGGAATGAGAGAAATGTTGGCTCCGACTTCTGCTATAGTTGGGATGGGGCTTGACAGAAATGTGGCACTTGTTACTGACGGAAGGTTTTCTGGAGCTACAAAAGGCGCATGTGTAGGCCATGTCTCCCCGGAGGCGCAGTCTGGAGGCCCAATAGGGATAGTAAAGGAAGGTGACATGATAGAAATAGATATTGAGAAAAAGAGTTTAAATCTTCTTATAAGTGAAGAAGAAATGAAAAGTAGAATGAATTCCTGGAAAGCTCCAGATCCTAAGGTAAAGGAAGGTTACCTGTACAGGTATTCAAAAAGTGTAACATCTGCTTCCAGAGGTGCAGTATTAGTTTAGAATGAGTTTAAAATGGATCCAAGTAATGTAGTTACAAGTTGGTTACAATTTAGTTACAATTTTGTTTCAAACAGTTGCAAATGTGGAAAATAATGATATAATCAATCGAAACTGTTATAAAGTTGTTACTAACTCGAGAACTATTACAAGCGTAACAGGGAGTAAAGTTATGAGCAAAATTACTGGTGCACAGATGTTAGTTAAATGCCTTAAACAGGAAGGAGTAGAAGTTATTTTTGGATACCCCGGGGGAGCAGTTATTCCCATATATGATGCTCTTTTCGATAGCGACATAAAGCATGTCCTGGTGCGCCACGAGCAATGTGCCGCTCATGCTGCCGATGGGTATGCAAGGGCTACAGGGAAGACAGGTGTTTGTATGGCAACCTCGGGTCCAGGAGCTACAAACCTTGTAACAGGCATTGCAAATGCTTATATGGACTCCATACCTATGGTAGCAATAACTGGACAGGTCGCAACAAACGTGATCGGAACTGATGCATTTCAGGAGGCTGATACAACTGGAATAACGACTCCGGTAACCAAACACAATTATCTTGTGAAAAACGTAAAGGATCTACCCTCGGTAATAAAGGAAGCTTTTCATATTGCTTCTACTGGAAGACCTGGCCCGGTTCATATAGATATTCCAGTGGATGTTTCTAAAAGTCTCATTGATGAGAATGCAAAAGGTGAAATAAATCTTCCTGGCTACAAGCCTACATACAGGGGAAATAAAAGACAAATAAAAACAGCAGCCAGAAAAATCTTTAATAGCAAAAAACCGGTTTTGTTTGCAGGAGGCGGGATAATTTCCTCGAATGCAAGCGAGATTTTAGCCAGTTTTGCGAAAAAATTTAAGATCCCTGTAATTACCTCACTTATGGGAAAGGGCTCATTTCCCGAAAATGATGACCTATCTCTTGGAATGGCAGGAATGCATGGTACCAGATATGCCAATATGGCATTTACTGAAACGGATTTAATAATTGCAGTGGGAGTAAGGTTTGATGATAGGGTAACTGGTAAACTTTCTCTTTTTGCTCCGAATGCTGAGATAATTCATATTGACATAGATCCTGCAGAAATTGGTAAGAATGTAAAAGTTCATATCCCTATTGTGGGTGATGCAAGATTGGTTCTGGAAGATTTAAATACAGAGTGCGAAAAGGTGGCAAGCGAAAAGGGAAGCTACCCTGACTGGAAGGAATGGCTTAATACAATTATGAAATGGAAAAAAGACTTTCCTCTTAGATATGACAGAAATGCTTCTACATTGAAACCCCCCTTTGTAGTGGAAAAAATCTATGAATTAACCAGGGGAGAGGCTATCATATGCACAGAGGTTGGCCAGAATCAGATGTGGGCAGCTCAGTTTTATAAGTGTGATAAACCGAGGACTTTTATCTCCTCAGGTGGACTGGGAACAATGGGATTTGGGCTTCCTGCCTCTATTGGTGCTAAGGTGGGAAGACCTGATAAGCTTGTAATAGATATAGCTGGTGATGGAAGCATCCAGATGGTGTCACAGGAGCTATCTACTGCAGCTACAAACAAACTTCCCGTAAAGATAATGCTCCTAAACAACGGGTACCTTGGGATGGTTAGACAATGGCAGGAACTCTTCTATAATAGAAGATACTCTCAGACCTGCATCCACAATTGTGTTGACTTTGTAAAGCTTGTTGAAGCTTATGGCGGCATTGGCATCAGGGTTAAGGAAAAAGAAGAAGTAGAGGAAGCCATAAAAAAAGCTTTAGAGATAGATAATCTTGTTCTTGTTGATTTCTGGGTTGATAGGGAAGAAAATGTTCTTCCGATGGTTCCTCCAG
>JACIXO010000181.1 GCA_014360385.1 Actinomycetota bacterium
CGACTGACCCTTTGACACTAAATTCTCCTTTATCATAAACTTTGTGAACCCTTTCATAGCCGGAATTACTAAGCTTAAAAATGAGGGAATCTCTTTCATATTCATTTCCAACCTTCACAACAACATTTTCAAGCAGATTTTCTTGCGGAAAATCCATAAGATTAAGTAATGCTCCGGCAGTGGAAACTACTATAAAGGGTTTTCTTTCTTTTTTGGATTTCCTTTTGAATCCTAGAAGAGCTCTTATTACTTCCAATCTCCTTATTAAATTTGATGTACTGACAGGCTTATTTTTGTAAAAAATATTCGTTCCAAGGCTCGGGAAAAATAAAATTTCAGGGTCTTCAAACAGACATCCTATTTCATTTTCAAATTCACTTGCCCGCTCTATAGTAGAAGTGATTATAAGAAGAGGAGCTTTTAAAAAATTAAAGAAACCTCCTATAATAAAGGGCCATATATTCTCATCCGCAGCGATACTAATGGTGCTACCATTCCTGCCATTATCATGACAGGCGATAAAACTGTCTTTACTAGCCCTCGTTTTTAGCTTCTCAAGTTCGCCCAACAAATCCTGCCACTCGTTTTCTCTTGTGAAACTCTCCAAAAAGATTGTATTTCTCATAGCAGAGCTAAATTATATAAAAAGAGATAAAAAATATATATCCTTTACGGGATTAAACTGAAAGGAAGCCATACAAGACCAAAACAAGACCAAAGCCAGGTTCAAATTCAAGCTAATACAAAGTTTTGTTTCATTGAAGAAGTAACAAGCTCAAAATCAAACTAGTTCAAAATCAAATCATAGTTCGAAATCAAACTAGTTGTATTTGTTCATACAATAATCAATTCCACGGTCTATATAGTCTTTTATCGCTTCCACTGCTTTGTCAATACAGAGCTCAACTTCATGTCCTTCATCTTTGTTAAACCCTGACAGAACATACTCCGAGGCTTCTATACCCTGAGGAGGTCTACCAATTCCAAACCTTAGTCTATCAAAATCCAGGCTTTTCAAACTATTTGCTATGGACTCAAGACCCTTATGCCCGGCTGTTCCACCTCCAGATTTAAATTTAATCTCCCCCAAACTGATATCAAGATCATCATGTACAATCAGTATCGATTTTATTTCAGAACCATAGAAACGATAAGCAGAAGCCACAGCTATACCACTGTTGTTCATAAAAGTAAGAGGCTTTAGTAACAGAAGTTTTTTATCCCTGTAAAACGATTCAACTACCAGGGAGTTAAATTTGGTGTATTCTTTTTTGTTGTCGAGGTTTTCAATAAATCTATTTAAGATTGCAAAACCTATGTTATGTTTTGTATGTTCATATTCTTTGCCAGGATTGCCAAGACCAACAATTAAGAACATGATTTGAATTCCTACTTTTCACTTGATTCTTCTTTACTCTCTTTCTGCTTGCTTATCACTTCTGGTTCCTTGACAGCTTCCTCTTCTTCAATTTCTTCTCCAGCAACCTCTTCCTCTCTCAAACGAGTAGCATGGATAATTGAGACAATCACTTCCTCAGGGTGGCTTATAACCTTTATTCTTTCACTAAGCTTTAAATCAGAGACCTTTACAACATCCCCCATTTTCAAATCTGAAATATCATACTCTATTTTCTCAGGAATATCTTTCGGCAAACACTCTATGTGTAACTCACGCAAACCATGCTGAACAACTCCACCCTGTTCCTTAACCCCTATTGCTTCTTCTTCGCCAACTATCACTATAGGGACTGTAGTCTCAACTTCTCTCTGCATTTCTATTCGCATAAAGTCGAGATGTAAAACATCTCTCGTTACAACATCTCTTTGAATTTCCTTTATTATAGCAGTTTCCTTGCGGTTGCCATTCTCACTTATAATTAAATCAAATATCACATTGGTAGGCGATTTTCCTTTTAGTAACTCTTTAAGCTCCTTTGTGTTGACCTTAATGCACACAGGTTCCAAATTCAACCCGTATAGAACTCCAGGTATATAACCTTCTCTTCTCAATCTCCGAGAAGCATTTTTTTTAAGTTCTTCAGCACTCCTTTTGCTCGCTTTTACAATTAAGTTTTCCATAAACCTTACTCTCCTATAAAGTAATTCTTAAATACTAAACATGAACTAAACATGAATAATCTCTCAAACTAGTCTCTTCCAAACAGTACCCTCTTCCAAACAGTACCCCTTTGGACTTAAGCTTTTCAAACTAGATTCTCACCCTTAAATAGCTCACTTACAGATTTGCAATGATAAACTTTTTTTATGGTTTTTGCAAGTAATGGGGCAATAGAAAGAACCTTTATTCTTTCGGGGTTAAAATTCTTTTTTATAGGAAGTGTATCGGCAACAACTACTTCCTCAAGCCTGGACTCCTCCAGTACCTTTACAGCATCACCAGAGAAAATAGGATGGGTCGCTGCAGCATATACTTTCTTTGCTCCATGCTTGAATAACATTTCCACAGCCTCAACTATTGTCCCACCAGTATCTATCATATCATCAAATATTATAGCTACCTTCCCCTTAACATCTCCTACGACATGTTCAATTTCTGCTATGCCAGGAGCAGGCCTTCTTTTATCAAGAATAGCTAGAGGAAAATGGAGCTGCCTTGAAAATATACTTGCCCTTTTTACTCCACCAACATCCGGACTTACAACGACCCCATTTTCTATTTTTAGGCTCCTGAAATATCTCGCTATTATAGGAATAGCTGTGATATGATCAACAGGAACATCGAAAAAACCCTGAATGGGTGCCGAGTGTAAGTCAACTACTATAACTCTGTCAACACCAGCGACTGAAAGTAAATCAGCAAACAACTTTGCTGTAATAGGTTCCCTACCTTCAGACTTTTTGTCCTGCCTTGCATACCCATAATGAGGAATGAGAGCATTTATCATACCGGCCGAAGCTCTCTTTAGAGCATCTATCATTATCAAAAGCTCCATTATGTGATCATTTACAGGATCGCTACATGTCTGAACTACAAATACATCAGCGCCTCTTACACTTTCATCAAACTTTACATATATCTCACCGTTCTTAAACTTGGTTCTTGTGACCTTTCCTACCTCAATTCCAAGGACCTGGGCAATTTTTTCAGTAAGTTCTGGGTTGGATGAACCTGAAAAAAGCATCATCCTTTTATTACTCGGGTAATCTCTCATAAATACTACTCCTATCCTTTTATGAGTTTTTAATCTATTGTCAAAGTTCTTTTATTTTCTAACCCATTCATACATTACTGTCTTAACTTTCCCTTTTTCTTCTGTACCTCGTTGCACCCTCTTCAATATTCTTCTGCTGCCCTCGCTCTATCGCCAGCGAATTCGGAGGAACATCCTTAGTAATAACTGAACCTGCAGCAACTATTGCACCTTTACCTATCCTTACAGGAGCTATAAGCATAGTATCTGAACCAATAAATACGTTGTCCTCAATTATTGTTTTATGTTTCTTATA
>JACIXO010000182.1 GCA_014360385.1 Actinomycetota bacterium
TAAAGGATTTTCTTGACAATCTTCCAAAACTAAGAGAAAAAAGACAAAAGATTCAAAAGGCAAGAAGAAGAGATGATAAAGCAATTTTCTCCTATTTTAAAGGCCAGTTTTTAGCAGTATCTCCTGATAAAGATTATCAGGAAAAGCAAATTGAAATTCTAAAGTCGCTCGGGATTTATGAACTGTTTGAGAAAAAAATAAAAAGAACTCTGCTTATAGTTTCTGGGGAAGTTGTATCTAAGGAGATGGCAGGCCCTGCAATAAGGGTGTGGAATTTTGCTAAGGTTCTTTCCCAGTATATGAATGTTATTTTAGCGATCCCTAATGAGCCAAATCTGCCCGAGCAGGAGTTTAAGATAGTCCAGTACAGAACTGATAATGAGCTAAGAGAGATTATAAAAAATGTAGATATTATTTTGAGTGGAGGAACAACTTTTTTGAAATACCCATCCATAAAAAATTCCGAGAAGTTTCTAATAATGGATATATATGATCCGTATAATTTAGCTTCCCTTGTAGAATACAAAGATGAGCCTTTTGAAAAAAGATTAGATGTTCATAAATTAATTCATTATAACTTAAATGAACAGCTTTACTGGGGTGACTTTTTTATCTGTGCGTCAGAGCGGCAGAGGGATTTCTGGCTTGGGATGCTTGCTGCTCTTGGGAGAGTAAATCCTTTCTCACATGACGAAGACCCCACCTTAAGAAAAATGATAGACGTTGTTCCCTTTGGACTTCCTTCAAATATGCCCCTTCATACGGAAAATGTTCTAAAGGGGGTGATAAAGGGTGCCAGCAATAAGAGCGGCATTTATAAGAATGATTTTGTAGTTATATGGGGAGGCGGTATATATAACTGGTTTGACCCTTTGACCCTTATAAGAGCTATGGCTGAAATTTCTAGGGTAGCTAGCGACGTAAAATTATTCTTTATGGGTGTAAAACATCCAAATCCTCAGGTCAAAGAACTTAAAATGGTAGATGAAAGTGTCTCTCTTTCTAAAAAATTAGGAGTATATGAAAAAAATGTTTTCTTTAACTTTGGATGGGTGGAATATGATAAAAGACAGAATTATTTACTTGAATCAGATGCTGGAATTATAACCCACCCACTTCATGTTGAGACAAGATTTTCTTATAGGACAAGAGTACTTGATTATATCTGGGCAGGTCTTCCTATAATTTCTACACGAGGAGATTCTTTGAGTGACTTGATAGAAAAAGAAGGGCTTGGCATAACCGTAAGAGAGGGAAATGTAGTAGATATTGTTGAAGCAATTCTTAAACTTAAAGAAGACAGGAAATTTTATGAAGAGTGTGTAAAAAATATAGAAAGGATAAGAGAGGAGTTTACCTGGGAGAAAGTTTGTGAACCACTTATAAAATTCTGTAAAGACCCGGTAGTCAGTGCTTATAAGAAAAAGTTGGAGAAAGAAGGTGAAGCTGAAGGCAAGGTAGAGGGCTATAAACTAAACAGGAGAGGGCTTGCTGAACAAGGAAGTGCTTTAAGTGCCAAAAGAGGTGGGGCAGTTTATCTGGTTAGAAGATTTTTGTATCATCTTATCCATAGTGGTCCAAAGAAAACCTTAGGGTATCTGTCAAATTATATTTTAAAAAGGAGATAGGTTACCTTCAAGATTTATTTCATTTCATCTATTTTATGTTTATTTGCTTTATTTTCTTCTTCTGAACTTTTTATATTGTTTTCTTGTAATAGTTGTAAATTTTCTTTTGACAGCTTTTCTATTTTTTCTTCTAATAGTGCAATTTTTTGTGCTAAATTTTTTATTTTTATGTGATAGTTTGCAATTGTCATATACAGCCGAAGGATTAATATTAGAAATGCTATGCTTGATAAAAAAATAAGTATAATTGATTTTGCAACTTTTAAATAAATTGAGAGCTTTTCTAAAATTAAAATGTTGCTCGTAAGAATTATTAAAAACAAAGCAAAAATAAGCCAAAGCCAGGAATCATTTTCTCTAATTCTTTTTTTTCTTACAAGAACAAGTATTAAAATTAGTATTAGTACTGAAATACAGTAAAATAATATTTTCTGAATTAATGGCATATTAGCTCGTATTATCTATCTATTATTTGTTGTTTGCTATAGCTTTTAAAAAATTTTATGCTTATAACTAATAAAAATATAGACATTAGCATTTTAAAAATGTAATAAATATTTTTTAAAAAACCTTTATGCATTGACTTACTTTTGGGGTCAGAATGCATCTTCATAGGAAATTCTTCAATTTTAAAACCTTCATAATTAAGCATAATTAAAAGGTCAGCATCAGGATAATCGATGGGAAAAGATTCAGAAACTAAAAAAGGCAGCACTGTTGCTCTTATTACCTGATATCCTGATGTTGCATCAGTAACTCGCTTTTTAATAATCAGTGAAACAATTTTGCTAAAAAGTATAATACCAATTCTTCTTGCAAAAGTAGTCTTGTAGCTAGTTTTAACTTTGAATCTTGAACCAATTAAAACATCGACGTTATTTTTAATAAGGGTATTTATCATTTCTGGAATATACTTGGGGTCATGCTGACCGTCGCCATCCATTTGAACGACGATGTCGAAGCCATTTTCAAGAGCATATTTATAACCAGTTTGAAGCGCACTGCCGTATCCTATGTTAAACGGCAGTTTTATCACAACTGCGCCCGCGCTAATAGCATTTAATGCAGTATTATCAGACGAACCGTCATCAATAACAGCTATTTTTAAATCCTTATCAATGGATTTAATATTGTTAATTATTTCTGCTATTCTTTTCTCTTCGTTGTAAGCTGGAATAATTACGATTTTTTTCAATTTCTGTAAATAAATTTAATTTTTTAAATATACCTGATAAGTATTTTATCATTTCTGCTGTTTTATTGTCAGTCTTTGCAATCTTACTATTCCAAATTTTTTCTTTTGGATAGAAAAGATTTAAGATGTCATCTACTAATTGTTTGTCATTAACTCCAGGGTATAATATCAGGATTTAATGCATCTCCTCCACAGTTCTCCTATCAGAAATTATAGATTACTGATAATTTTTATTATGGCCAGGTATTCAAACAAAGGTTATTTTATTATAGAATTATACCATCAGCTAAATACCATCAGCTAAAGCTAGCTCCTCAGTATTCTCAGAAAAGAGATAGAAGGATAGAAGTGAAAATCAAAGATGTAGGCCCTAAAATACTTTATGGAGCAATTCTTTTTTTAACTATCTCTACTAATTATTCATTGGCATTGAATAAGAGTGGAAGGAGAAGAAGAGGGAAGTTTTGTTTTAAGCAGGAGGTTTTGTGATTAGTAGCATAAGCAGAGATGGTGCAAAAGGGTTATTTCTTGATAAGATTTTTAATAAAAAAGTATTAATTATAATATTTACGATCTTGTCTTTCTTTATTCCTTTCATTTTTTATCTTCTTACTCTGGAAAGGAAACTCATCGGAGGC
>JACIXO010000183.1 GCA_014360385.1 Actinomycetota bacterium
CACTTTGAGAGTCTTGACGAGTTAATGAAGGCAAAATATGAGGATCTGGAAAAGATTAATGAAATTGGCCCCAGGATTGCTCAGAGTGTTGTAACTTTCTTCCAGCAGAAGCAAAATCTAGAGGTGATCGAAAAGCTTAGAAAAGCAGGTGTTAACTTTAGATCTGAAGTCAGAAAAGTTGAAGAAAAGGAAGAGTTTAAGGGTAAGGTTTTTGTTCTAACAGGTAAACTTAGTTCTTTTACCAGAGATGAGGCTACGGAAATAATTGAAAGATTGGGAGGAAGGGTTACCTCGAGCGTAAGTAGAAGTACAGATTATGTCTTGGTTGGTGAAGACCCTGGAAGCAAGTTAGATGCTGCAAGACGATACGGAATCAGGACTATTAATGAAGAAGAATTTAAAAAAATGATAGGTATGAAAAAATGAGAGCTGAAAATGAGATTTAGAATAGACCCAGATGTGAAATTTGATAATCGTTCCAGGCTTAACATAAAATGGACTGCTCTTGACGGGATAGTCTCTATGATTGTTCTGGTTTTACTTTTGGCTGGAATCTATTTCGGAGCTTCTGGAGTTTTGAAATCTCTTGGAAAAGGAGAGTTTCTTAATATTTCTAATATAAATAATATTAGTTTTTCTTTGTTTTATGGAATTCAGGTAATTTTAATGCTCGGGGTTGTGTGGTTTTTTGCAATATTCTGGAGAAGGGCAAGCTTTAAAGATCTTGGCCTTAACTACTATAGTATAGCTAAGACTCTCTGGTATTCTTTTTTATTCCTGATTGTTATTTTTCTTATAAGCTTCTTATATGTTTATGTTTTGAAATCTTTCTTCAATATAGAAGCTCCTCAGAGCAAAGTTGAACAGCTGGTCAGGAACAGAAGTATCTCCGCTAATATTTTGCTTTTTGTTGTAGCAGTGGTAGCTCCCTTTTGTGAGGAGCTTTACTTCAGGGGATTTTTATATTCTGCTTTTAAGAAAAGCTGGGGAGTGACTGGGGGCTTGTTTCTTTCCTCCTTTCTTTTTGCTCTTGCTCATATGGAACCTTATAGCTTTGTTCCAATAATGATAATTGGCTGGATTTTAGCATATGTTTTTGAGAAGACTAAATCTTTGTTCCCTTCGATATTCCTCCATGGGTTATACAATCTTGTGTCTATACTGATATTGTTTTGGCAGCTGGGATTTTGAAAAGTGTGAAAATTTATTAATTTGTTTGTCCTTTACCCCAGAAGCTTTTTTGTGATAGGATTAGAATGTATTTATTATACATTTTAAAATGTAAAGGCTATGGAGATGATGAAGAGTTATGGGAAGTATGGGGAAAATTAGCAAAGAGGAAGTAAGACACATAGCAAAATTAGCTGAGATAGAATTTAGTGAAGATGAGATTGAGAAGTTTACTATTCAGCTGGGAAGGATACTTGAGCATGTAGCTAAGATTAGCGAAGTGGACACTAAAAATATTCCGCCAACTTCTCATATTATTGAAATAAAAAATGTCTTTAGGGATGACATAGTAAAAAAGTCACTCTCTAAAGAAGAGGCGCTGGCAAACGCTCCTGAGGTTATGAACGGAGGCTTTAAGGTTCCTAAAATAGACTAGACAAAGCAAAAATCAGGCAAAATAGAGTATTACAAATCACTTTGCAAACCGAATAGTCTTTAAGAAAGACTAATACTAATATACAAATAAACTAGAATTATATACTAATTTCCAAGATTTGTAGTAGTTAAAGACTCTCTGGGATCTACTAATATTATTATTAGACCAATTAGTGGAGTTTAATTACTGGAGTTAAACTTATGGATAATTCTGAAGTCTTTTTTTATTCGGCCCACAAAATAAATAATATGCTTAAGAGAAGAGAAATCTCATGTGTTGAGATTGTAAAGAGCATCCTGGATAGAATAGAAAAAGTAGAAGGCAAAATAAATGCCTATATAACAGTAGAAAAGGAGAGCATGGTAAGAGAAGCTCGTGAGGTTGATGAATATATAAGCAAGGGTGGAAAGATAGAGGACTTTACTGGTATACCTGTTGCCATAAAAGACAATATTTGTACAAAAGGTATACTCACAACCTGTGCCTCTAAAATATTAAAAAACTATGTTCCTGTATATGACGCTACTGTTGTTAGAAAACTAAAAGAACAGCGCTACATCCTTGTAGGTAAAGCTAATATGGATGAATTTGCAATGGGCTCATCCAATGAAAATTCTTGTTTTGGTCCTGTGAAAAATCCATGGGATTTAACGAGGGTACCTGGTGGTTCGAGTGGGGGGCCTGCAGCCTGTGTAGCAAGCGGGGAAGCGATATGTGCACTTGGTTCAGACACTGGTGGTTCTATACGCCAACCGGCAGCTTTGTGTGGGATAGTTGGTTTTAAACCCACTTATGGAAGAGTTTCCAGATATGGGCTAGTTGCGTTCGCATCTTCGCTTGACCAGATAGGGCCTCTAACCAGGGATGTGGAAGACTGTGCGGCACTTTTAAATGTTATTTGTGGTTATGATGAGAGTGATTCTACCTCTATTCCAGCGGAAGTTCCTGACTTTAAGAGTTTTCTTAAGGAAGGAATATCTAGCATGAGAGTAGGAGTACCTAAAGAACTTATGGTCTCGGGAATTGACGCTGAAGTAAGGGAGGAAGTTGAAAAAGCAATTCTGTCTCTTGAAGAGCTTGGAGCATATGTGGAAGAGGTCTCCCTACCTCATCTTGAATACGCTCTTGATGTATACTATATCATTGCTCCTTCTGAGGCTAGCTCTAATCTTTCAAGATTTGATGGTGTAAGATACGGTTACAGGAATAAAGATGCAAAAACTCTTAGAGAAATGTATAGAAAAACAAGATCCGAAGGTTTCGGAGATGAGGTAAAAAGAAGAATAATGCTGGGCACGTATTCTCTTTCAGCTGGTTATTATGATGCATATTATGAAAAGGCCCAGAGGGTAAGAACTCTTATTATAAACGATTTCAGGAACGCATTTGAAAAGTACGATGTTCTTGTTTCTCCAACTTCCCCCACTCCGGCCTTTAGAATTGGTGAGAAAATAGATGACCCTTTGACCATGTATCTTTCTGATATCTGTACCATCCCGGTTAATCTCGCAGGGCTTCCAGCGATTTCTATCCCGATTGGCCTCTCTAGGAAGGGTTTACCTATAGGATTTCAGATTATTGGAGATATTTTAAGGGAAGATAATGTTTTAAGAGTAGCTTATAGTCTTGAAAAAGCTATTTCTTTTAATAAGAAACCAGATTTGGGTTTTTTAGAGGTTCTATAAAAGCTTCTGATAATCTGTAAAAGATCGTGATAAGGAGGTTAGATTAAGAAAATAAGTATATAAGTATAAGTTGTACTTCTTTTACAATATGAAAAGCAAAAAAGAAAATGGAAAAGTTAAAAAAGAAATAACAAAAGAATATAATAAGGAATAGAAGAAAAGATA
>JACIXO010000184.1:0-1373 GCA_014360385.1 Actinomycetota bacterium
CATCCCACATCCAGCGTTTCAAGCTTCGCGGGAGAATTAAGAACAATGGTATTTATTAATGGTTCAAAAAAGTTTATGTAAAGGGAAAGAAAAAGTGAAACCCCCACAAGACCTACAAAGACAAATGTGCTGTTCTTGAGAGTCTTTAATGGTTTCCTTGATGAGATAAGACCTGCTAGAAACAGGACTGAAGGGATAAGGATTACAGGTCCAATATTTAATATACCTTGGAGTAACTTGTAAATACCTTGCATGTATGTATTTGTTTTCTTGTCATCTGTATTTCAGATTTTATCATTTTCCTGACACTTTTTAAATTTGAAGATGCGAGGTGATATGGAAATATTAAAATTGGTAACTTCATAACAACTTCATTTGGATTCTAGCTTAAACAATTCGGTTACAGAAAAGGATTTAGTGGAATAGTAAAATTCTGTTTAGTTTCAGAGTAGGGATTATAGTGTTGCAGACAATTTTATGTCAATTTTATATTATTCTATTTGTAATCTTAAACTTAATGAGTTTTATTAATTTTATTAATGTTTGATAATTGTTGATGTGAGTAACGATATGAAAGATGTAATAAACGATAATAAACATAGTTTAAAAGACTCTGGAGGATGGCAATGGTATTTTACGCCCTAAGCCAGCCTAGATGGTTAGAGATTTGCAAAAATAGTCGTGAAGCCTGGCTCTACCTTCATAAGTGTGGATAGTGGTGTTTATAATGTTTAGAAAGGAAAAAGTAAGTTTGATGGGGATAAGATTGAAGCAGGTAGCTTTGAGCATGATGGGCTTATTGTTTCTTATGAAAAAGTAATGAAGCTAATTAAGGTAAAGAGTACAGAAAAAGAAGATATATTTTTTAATTATTTTTTCTAAGAGTAACTTTTTTATAAAGATTAAAAAATGATATAATACATATACAAATGAACTATCTTATAGGAATTGATATAGGCACAACATCAGCAAGGGCACTAATTATTAATGAAGATGGAAAAGTTTTAGCCTCTTCGACGAAAGATTATCCACTTTATACTCCAAAGCCTGGATGGGCTGAGCAGAATCCCGAAGACTGGTGGAAGGCTACTGCAGGAGCTATAAAGGAAGTATTGTCCAGCTCAAAGGTACGAGTATCTGATATAGCCTGCGTTGGGCTTTCCGGTCAGATGCATGGCAGTGTTTTTCTGGACAAAGATGGAAATGTAATAAGACCAGCTATACTCTGGAATGACCAGAGAACCTATCCCCAGTGTGAAAAGATTTATGAGATCTTTGGCTATGAAGGGTTTATAAAGTTATCCTTTAATAAAGCTCTTCCAGGGTTTACTGCTCCTAAAATATTGTGGTTAAGGGATGAGGAGCCTGAGAAT
>JACIXO010000184.1:1383-3450 GCA_014360385.1 Actinomycetota bacterium
AAGATTTAAGCTTTCTGGTAAGTATGTGACTGAAGTTTCTGATGCTGCAGGCACGATTCTTATGGACATACCAAAAAGGACCTGGTCGGATGAAATTTTGGAAGGACTGGATATCAGTAAAGATCTTTTACCTGAAGTCTATGAATCACCTGAAATTACTTCAAGGGTGAATAAAGAAGCTTCGAGATTAACTGGTCTACTTGAAGGAACTCCCATTGCTGGTGGCGGAAGTGATAATGCTGCAGGTGCAGTGGGTTCAGGTATAGTAAGGGAGGGAATAATTTCTGATTCAATAGGAACAAGTGGAGTAGTATTTGCAACATCTAATAAGCCACTTTACGATAGTCAGGGAAGAGTTCATTCATTTATCCATGCTATTCCTGGTAAATGGCACTTAACTGGAGTAACTCTTTCAGCCGCGGGTTCTCTTAAGTGGTATTACGAGGCTTTTGGACCATCTAAAGAAATAGAAAAGAAATTTCCTAGTTTAAAGGGTTATGAGTTATTAAACAGGCAAGCTGAGAAAGTTCCCCCAGGCTCTGAAGGACTTATATTTTTACCATATCTGTCAGGTGAAAGATCCCCCCATGGAGACCCTTACGCAAGAGGGGTATTTTTTGGTATATCTTATGTTCACAGACAGGATCATTTTGTTAGGGCCATAATGGAAGGAGTTGCCTTCAGCCAGCTTGATTGTCTTTCCCTTATGCAGGAGGTTGGTATATCTTCAGATAAGGTAGTTCTTTTTGGTGGAGGGGCAAAAAGCAAAATATGGAGAAAAATAATAGCTGATGTTCTTGGCTTAAAAATAGTAACTTTAAATGTTGAAGAAGGTCCGGCTTATGGAGCTGCTCTTATTGCAGGGGCTGGTTGTGGGGTATATAGTTCTGTCGAAGAGGCAGTAAGTAAGACTATAAGAGAAGTAGACGAAATAAATCCTGACAGTGAAAATGTTGAGAAGTATAGAAGGCTTTACAAAATATACAGGTCCCTTTATAGTAACCTTAAGAATGATTTCAGGGATTTAGGTTATATAGTTTAAGAATAATGCCTTCTAATAATAACATACAGCATCTAATAAAATTATATTTTCCAAGATACCATCCCATATTATTGAAGCTTTAAATGAAAATCTAAAAACTCTGGAAAAAGATTGTAGCCTTCTATTGAATAAGCTTTCCTTAAGAAAGATAGAAGATATAGCTATAAAGTTTTGTTCAGAGGCGGGCGGCGGTAATTTACTCCAATTTGACTTTTTAACTAAAAAGTAATTCTTGATTTTGCGGGAGTATTATTTATTGTTAAATGTGCTCCAGTTTTCTGCTCAATTCCTCCAACTTTTTATTTATTTCTTCTATATCTTTTTTGGTAGGAAAAGTCTTGCCAAAAGTCTCCTGGATTTTCTCTTCTGCTTTTTCTTTTAGGATTTGGCCTTTTTCTATTAGTTCCCTGGATGTTTTCTGTGTTTTTTCATAAGCCAGGGCTACAATTCCGAGAGTTGCAAGAAAGAGATTTTCAATGACCTTTAACATTTCCATCACCTTCCTCCGCTTATCTCCCTGGATTCAAAATATTTAATTATTTTTAAAAGAATTGGGTATTAACTTTGAGACTAAAAAATTTAGCTTTGAAATCGTCTTATGGTTGTAATAATAACAATTATACTATTCCTGGTAGTTAAAATATAGAATACCAGTGAACACCTATAAGTAAAAGTGCAAAAAGTAGATACTCAAGCTAATAAGTTAAAAGACTAATAGATAAAATACAGAGTAGAATAGTACCTTGATGGTATTATATATAGGGGATGTATTTTGTCTGTATAACCTTTGACTAAAATTGACTAAAATTGGCTTAAGAGATTCTGGAAGAGAGGTGAGTAGGAAGAAAATAAGTAGGAAGAAATAAGGTATCTTGTGCTAAAACATCTTCTAAAGCCTTCTTTCCCCAAATATTTTTGTCCCGATTCTTACCATGTTGCTTCCTTCTTCTATGGCAACTTTATATGAATCTGACATTCCCATAGATAAGACTTTCATGTCTACATTTGGTATATTTGTATTTTTG
>JACIXO010000185.1 GCA_014360385.1 Actinomycetota bacterium
CTTTTAGCATTAGCTATAAAGTTTTTTATCAAGTATATCCTGAACTTAGACCTGTAAACTTTAACCAGGCCTCTCAACCAAGTTTAGAAATGTTGTAGTAAATTAGTCTTGTAAGGTAGTTTTAAGATAAGGTAGTTTTTAAGAGTATGTTAAGGAGGATAAAGTGGATACAAACAACAAAAACAATATAAAAGACATAGACAGAAGTCATCATCGACAGCCTTGCTGCGGTCACACTTATGAACACAATCTTCATAATCACCAAATGCAACGTAGCCAGCACGATTCAGCTGCTCCTGGCCACACCTACACCTCTTCTCCCCAGGATCCTCACCACCAACCTCAAAACCACCAACATCATAAGGAACATAACCACCAATCCCACCATCAGCACATGGTCTCGGATTTTAAGAAACGATTTATAGTATCTATAATTGTTACTGTGCCAGTTCTTCTACTTTCCCCACTAATCCAGAAATTCCTGGGCATAAGTGAGCTCTTTAGATTTCCTGGAGATCTATATTTTTTGTTCGGACTTTCAAGCTTTGTATTCTTTTATGGAGGTTGGCCATTTTTAAAAGGATTGTATCAAGAGCTGGGTGAAAAAAAGCCGGGAATGATGACCTTAATCGGGCTTGCTATAACAGTAGCCTACATATACAGTAGCGCAGTAGTTTTCGGGCTTTCTGGTGAGGTGTTTTTCTGGGAACTTGTTACTCTAATAGATATAATGCTTTTAGGACACTGGATTGAAATGAGATCCGTTATGGGCGCATCAAGAGCACTTGAGGAACTAGTAAAACTTCTACCCTCAGAGGCCCATAAAATAATGCCTAATGGAAGTACTAAAGATGTCCCTATCGAAGAACTAAAAATAGGAGACAGAGTTCTGATAAAACCTGGTGAAAAAATTCCAGCAGATGGAGCTGTCGTAAGTGGTCAGACTTCAGTAAATGAAGCAATGCTCACCGGCGAATCTACCCCGGTCTCTAAAGAGCAGGGTAGCCAGGTAATAGGAGGATCTATAAATGGTGAAGGTTCTATTATAGTTGAAGTTAAAAAGACAGGAAAAGACTCATTTATCTCTGGAGTAATCGAACTTGTAAAAAAGGCTCAGGAAAGTAAATCAAGAACTCAGGATTTAGCTAATCGAGCAGCGCTATGGCTTACAATAATAGCAATAAGCGCTGGTGCTATTACTCTTATAATATGGCTGGTTTTTGCTGACAAAGATCTTGCATTCTCCCTGGAAAGAACAGTAACTGTAATGGTAATAACATGCCCACATGCATTAGGGCTTGCTATCCCTCTAGTAGTGGCCGTATCAACTGCCATATCCGCGCGAAATGGGCTTCTTATAAGAGACCGTGCCGCTTTTGAGAGAGCAAGAAACATTCAAGCAATAATATTTGACAAAACAGGCACTTTGACAAAAGGTGAATTTGGAGTAACTGACATCCTTACCTTCACAGACGGGATAGACGAAAAAAAACTGAACAAAGAAGAATTAGAAAAGGAACTACTAAGATATGCAGCATCGGTTGAATCTCACTCTGAACACTCTATCGCAAAAGCAATAGTAAAGTCAGCCCTCGCAGCAAGTGTGTCCCTGTATCCCGTAAGTGAATTTATAGCAATTCCAGGAAAAGGTGCAAAGGCTACCATAAATGGGAAAGAAGTAAAAATCGTAAGTGCGGCCTACTTAAAAGAAAACCAAATAAATATAGAAGAGATACAGGGAAAAGAAACAAAGGAAAAAATGGAAGTAGCCACAAAAATGAAAAACCTGGAAGAGCATAGACAAAAAATAACTGAAGACACGCAGGATACTAAAAATGAAATTTCTAGCAAAGTAAAAGATGAAGAAATGGGAGAACTGGAAAAGCTTTTAACACAGGGTAAGACTTTAGCATTCATTCTTATTAATGAAAAGCCAGTCGGAGCAATAGCCCTTGCGGACATAATAAGGGAAGAATCTAAAATAGCTGTTTCAAAACTAAAAGAAATGGGAATAAAATCAATAATGCTAACGGGTGATAACGAAAGAGTAGCAAAATGGGTAGCAGATGAACTTGGAATTGACGAATATTTTGCTGAAGTTTTACCAGAAGAAAAATCTAGGAAAGTAAAAGAAATCCAATCAAGAGGTTTGATAGTAGCAATGGCAGGAGATGGCATAAACGATGCTCCAGCTCTTGCTCAGGCTGATGTTGGTATTGCCATCGGTGCAGGAACTGATGTTGCTATAGAGACTGCTGACATCATTCTTGTAAGAAGCAATCCCTTAGATGCCGTGGCCATTATTGAGCTTGCTCGTGCTACCTACAGGAAAATGGTCCAAAATCTAGGATGGGCAACTGGATATAATGCCTTTGCTATTCCAGCTGCAGCAGGAGTCCTCTACCCACTGGGAGTAGTGCTAAGTCCAGCAGTTGGAGCTATTCTTATGTCACTAAGTACAGTAATAGTAGCAATTAATGCTAGGTTTCTTAGAGTTAGAAGCTAAAAAAGTAGAGTTTCGTTCTGATACAACAAATTATTAAAGTACATTGCGAGATAAAAAGTAGATCTTAAAAAAATCAAAAATAAGCATATAATCACAAAAAAATTTTAATAAACTATATGCATTGTAAAAATAAAGAAGTAAAAGAATAAGAACATAATCAATATTAACAAGTAGTCTACTATGAAGTAGTCTACTTAGGAGTTAGACTAATAATACTTGTTAATATGATTTATGATATAATAAAAATGCAAAAATTCATTAATAGATAAGAAGAAAAGAGATTCCAGTAAATGAAGAAAAACCTGAAAAATCAAGAAAAGGTATTTACAAAATAATTGATCCGTTTTTTAATTTTTGGTTTAAATATGTTCTTCCGTTTAAAGGTGAATTGGAAATGTCAGATTTTAATAACGTATTAAAATATTTTAATAAACTTTCGGCTAAACATTAGCAATAATTTATCAGGATATATGTGTTGATATAGTAAGAACCAGATTAAAGAATATTTTTAATTTTGACAGAATTGGGAGATAGTGGGATTTTATTGGGAAAGAGCATGTACAAAGAGATGTTGTTGCTATAAATACAAATGAAAATGACAAATAGATACTTTTTGGAGAAACTAAATGGTCAAATAAGAAAGTAAGTATTAATATATTTAATGAACTAAAAGAAAAAAAACAAATTTGTTAAATGGAACAATAATTGTAGAAAGAAAAATTCATACTTTTTTCAAAAAATAGGTTTACAGAAGAATTGCCAAAATATGCAAAAACCAATAAGGATTTGATCTTAGTTGAAAAAGATGAAGTGCTAAATTAATAGCAAATTCACTTATATATTACAATAAAGAAAAATGTAATCAATCGGTATTTAACTTCTTAATCTTACTATAAATTACTTGTACTATCTAAGAGATCTGTTTACAGTTAGAAAGAGGGC
>JACIXO010000186.1 GCA_014360385.1 Actinomycetota bacterium
ATACCCTTTATTTAAATATCCGCCCTATAGTCTTTCACTTAGTGCAAAGATGGCAGAGGTTGTAGAAGAAGAAAAGCTTGACATTTTGCATGTCCATTATGCTATGCCTCATGCAGCCTCGGCATATCTTGCCAGAGAAATAGTGGGTAGAGAGAGAGTAAAGGTTATTACCACGTTGCATGGAACTGATATAACTTTAGTAGGAAATCATGCCTCTTTTTACAAGATTACGAAATTTAGTATAGAGAACAGCGATGGAATTACCTGTGTTTCTCAGTATTTGAGAGAAAGAACAATTGATATTTTTAGAATAGAGAAGGAACTAAAAGTAATCTACAATTTTGTGGATACTGAGCAGTACAGGAGAAATGAAAATACGTGGAACGAGGTTATATGTAGCGAAACAAACTTCGATAAAGCACCATTGAAGAGATCAACATTAAGGAGAACAGCGTTAGACGTAGCAACATTGGGAGGAGAAACATCGGGAAGTGTAGTAAAAGGAGAGGAAATAGAGAAGGAAATTAAAAGCAAAAATGGATTGGGGTTCATCAACAAGGGCGAAAAAGTGGTAATCCATATTTCTAATTTCAGGCCTGTTAAAAGAATAGATAGCGTAGTAAAGATATTTTCAAGGATAAGCAGAGAAGTAAACAGCAAGCTTATCATGGTTGGGGATGGACCCGAAGTATCCACAGGTAGGAACATGGTTGAGAAATTGGGACTTAAAGATAAGGTGTGCTTTCTGGGAAGACAGGATAATGTTATTCCTCTTCTTGCCAGTAGTGATTTGTTTTTACTTCCTTCCACAAGTGAAAGCTTTGGTCTTTCGGCGCTGGAGGCAATGAGCTGTGAAGTTCCTGTTATCGGGACAAGTAATGGGGGCCTTAAGGAGGTAGTTGAGCATGGAAAATCAGGTTTTTTGTTTGATCCTGAGGATATTGGCTCTATGAGTGAGGCTGCCATCAAGATTCTAAGTGATGATAAGCTTAGAGCTCGAATGGGATTAGAAGCAAGGAAAAGGGCCAAACTCTTTGACAGCAGTATAATAGTTCCACAGTATATAGAGTATTATGAGGAAATTTTACAATCATCATCCAATAGATTGTAATCCATAGCTTAAACTCCTAAAAAGATCTGGGTTTATGATTCCATACATAACCGGTAGAACTTTCCATATTCTTTTCCATATTCTAGCTTAAGCTTTACGAAGATTTAGGTTTATTAAGATATCTAACTCTAAAGTCGATTATTACACCTAATTTTTTAGCTTGGAACATTTTATATCCTATATACCCCTCTTATATACCCCTCCTCACTTATTAACAGTGTATTTAATGAAAGACATTTAAGTTCTATATACGCTTTATATCCTATATACTCTATATGTTATATCCTAGTAGCATGTCTCTTCTCCTTTAGAATAATAATTTTTAGATTTTTTTAGGTTATGTACTTTCATAAGTTTATAGATAAATGTATAGCTTAATTTTTAAGTAAAGTTTTAAGAATGGTTAGACTTTTTCGTTGACTCTGCTTCGAAAACAAAATATAATGAAATCGTATTTTTTAACTTTTTAGAATTGTGAGGCAAAAATGAGTAAGAGATTTTTTAAAGTATTGATTTTCCTGGTGGCTTTTGCTCTTTTCTTTAGCTTCTCTTCTGTAATCTTTGCTCAGGATACTTCTTCAGATGTTTCTTCTTACGAACTTACCTTTAAGGATAAGGTTATATTAACCCAGCCTGCAGTATGTTTTGTTACTACGTATTATTACGCCTATGTTTATGATGCCTGGTATGATACATGGAGCGAGCTTTATTACTATGGCCCTTTGGGTGGGACAGGTTTTTGTGTAAATCCCGAAACTGGACACATAGTAACAGCAGGACACGTAGTGGATGTGCCCTTAGATGAAATAAAATACGCAATAATAGAGGCGTATATTTACGACAACTATAACACTGATGAATTTACTGATGCAGACTGGAATAATGCTTACAACACTTTTAGAATCGAGGGACAAAACGGTCCCAATCCTGATAGAGAGGTATGGGTACAGTTTAATACTGCAACTGCAGGTGTTCCAGATAATCCTAATGAAAACTACATAAGAGCTGAAGTTATTGATTTTAGCCCGTGGGAGCAGAGAGATACTGCTGTGCTTAAAATAACTCCTGTTACAGGCAGAGCTCTTTCAAGCACTATTATTGGAGACTCCTCTATGATTGAGGTTCAGGATAACATCACTATTATTGGTTATCCCTGGACTGCAGATATAAGCATGGAAAGCATAATGACTCCCACTGTGGCAAACGGGATAGTAAGTGCAAGGAAGATGGTAGGAGGAACTGAGGTTTTGCAGGTAGACATGACTGCTGCACCAGGAAATAGCGGAAGCCCTGTTCTTAACGAGCAGGGAGAAGTTATTGGAATGCTCACTATGGGAACAACTGAAAATGTTAATTTTCTTAGACCCAGTAATGACATAAAGGAGATGCTTTCCAGAAACGGGGTTACCAATAAGCTTGGTATAGTGGATGAAGAATTCAAACAGGGCCTTGTCATGTTCAGGCTCAATCACCATTCAGAAGCAATAAAACACTTTAATGCAGTCCTTAACATGAGCCAGGGACATCTTCTGGCTCAGGAATATAGGTCGAAAGCTCAGGAGAAAATAAACAGGGGAGAAGATGTTCCTCTGGTTGAAGAGACTCCGCTAACTGAAGAGACTACTCCTGAAAAGCTAACAGAGGGGGCTAAGTCCGAAGCTACTACTGCTGAACTTCCAGGTGAAGAGCCACTATCTGAAGAAGCGGCAACAAGGCTTGGCTTGATAATTTTGATTCTTGCTATTGTAATTCCAGTTATTTTGATAATAGTTATTGTTGTGGTAGTTGTTCTACTACTTAAGAAGAGAAAACCTGGTGTGGAAAAGCTTGGTGCACCTTCTATAGCTGGTGAACCTATAGGGGTAGGAGAGGAAGCTTCAAAAACAACGGAGCAAGCAGAAGAAAAAGTCTCTACTGGAGTAGCTAAATACTGTCCCTCCTGTGGTACTGAGGTCAAGGTGGGGCAGAAGTTCTGTAGTAATTGTGGCCAGAAGCTTGAGCAGTAATTTAAATTCTAAATAATTTAAAAAGTGTTGATTTACATATGAGGTTTGTTGTTTTTGTAATATAATTATGCTATTATTTTTTGCCAATAAGCTTTTACTCTTTTAGAATTTATTTGATTTTACCTGGGTTTCCAGAAGATGTCTACCTACTTAAAAAATGGTTTTAAGAAGATTAGTTTTGAGGTTTTTGTGTCGATCCTGAACATTGTTTCGAACTTAAGTGTTTTGTCAGGTGTTTCAGGTAGTGCCTGTGCCTTGCCTCTTATTGTCGTAGTCTCCAGGCTATCGGGTAACCTACTATG
The DNA here is from genome assembly GCA_014360385.1 of Actinomycetota bacterium. GTDB lineage: Bacteria > Actinomycetota > Humimicrobiia > Humimicrobiales > Humimicrobiaceae > JACIXO01. The sequence goes on from JACIXO010000186.1 coordinate 3,420, forward strand.
CAGCATTCTTCTTTAATTCTGGTTACC
>JACIXO010000187.1 GCA_014360385.1 Actinomycetota bacterium
CTTTAATGTCCTTATGAATTCTATAACTCTTTCTATTTCTTCTCTGCCTATCGTGTTTTCTATTTCTCTCCATCTTTTTGCCCACCTTTCTCGCTTTTCTTCATCAATTACTCCTAAATTGACCGCTTTCAGAATATCTGCCGTGGTTAAAGGTAATCCACGCGTATTCAACACATTAAACAATTGTATGGCGTACGGTAAGCTCTTGGTAGAAATTTGAACAACATATGCGTTATTAAAAAGATAGCCTATAAATGCTCTATCGTCATTTTGCAGTTTTTCCTCGTATTTTTGAACATACAAATCAATAGCCTGATAAAGAAGATATTTTGGATCGTGCTTATCCTTATAAAAACTTCTGTCCTCTTCTACTTTTTTTAGGTACTCCCGCGTTTTACCAGGAACATAAATAAAATCTTCCAATTGACTCAGATCTTCCCACATTTTTATTCGCGGAACGGATGGCGTACGCTTAATCTTGACTTCTTTTGTATAGAGCGAACTTTGTATCTCCTCCTTAAGACTTGTATCAGGGGTTTCATCTCTGACCACAGCTAAAAGAATAGCAAGAGCTGTTAATCTTTGCTGGCCATCAATAATCTCATATCTGTTATCCTCTCCTTTTAGGATAATAGACCCTAAGAAATATTCTTCCTGTTTTGCATAAAAAGCATCGTAGATATCCTCAAACAGTTTATCGAAGTTATCTTTTTCCCAACTTGGAGGCCTTTGAAAATTTGGAATACTAAACTGTAATGGATCATTGAAAAGCTCGCCTATCTTAACTTTATCCGCATTTATTTCGGCCATACTATACGCTCTCCACTCTCAGCTTTCCGAAAACAAGGAGTGGTAATAAAGTATCGCGGATTTTCCTTAAAACTATGATTTGCTTTTGATTAGTAATAATTTTCTGGAATAGAGGATCTACAAAGGAATGGAATTTTAGGAGGATTGTTTGAGGCGGAAGAACAACTATTTTACTTTGAATATCCGAAATTCTTAGATATGGTAAAGAAGTTCCGCTGCTTTCCTCTATCAACTCTTTATATATCTGTTTCAAACAACAATAAATAAAATCTAAATTAGAATTATTTTTGTTATTATCTACTGCTGCGAGATGATTTACAATAAAAGCATCAAAGGGCAAAAAATTTATTCTACCGGCTTGGATTGACTCTCCACTTTTTTGAAAAATAACACTTCCAATTTTGAATAGTTTTAGTTTATAGTCTTTTATTGCTTCCTCGTTTATAAAATCAGATTCACCCACGCAGGCACCATCAGTAAGGTGTTTAACTCTAACAAAACGATGTGAAGCATCAATGAAATATTTTTCATCTTGGGGGGCGTTTCCTCCGCTCTCTATTTTAACAATTTCACCAATAGGTTTAACTTCCCACCCCTTTGGTATCTCCTTTCCAAGTTCTTCGTTATAGACAAACTCTCCATCTTTAAACGGCTCGAAGTCGATGAACCAGCTCTTGAAAATCGCCATCGCTGTTTTTTCTAAAACCTCATTCTGGCGTTTTTTGTTTTCTATGAGGTCGTCGAACCATGAAAGAACGGTGGCGATACGGGATTGTTCGGCCGGGAGAGGAAAAGGTACAGACAAATTTTTAAATGCAGAAGTTTCCACGCGTTGCCTACCACTTGTACCGCTCATCGAACCCTCTAAAATATCTCTTATCGTTGGATGTTTGAGAACATAATAAAAGTATTTTTTATCATTATTATTTTTGGGGACCAAGGAAAAAACCTCTGTAGTTGTAAACCACCTTAAATTTGGGATTTCCGGCGTTATACACATTTTCCCATGTTCAAGCGAGGGAGTTATTTTAGCAACTAAAACGGATCCAGGATAAACTTCATTTCCACTTTTGATATCATCCATACTCATAATTTCGAAACGAGGGCGGGGGCTGTCCGTAGGAATATTTTCCATGCTGATAAAGGCAACTCTGCAGAAATCTGAAGGTCCTTTAGGTATCAAATTTATGAAAAATAAACTCTCAAGAGAACTAGCAACCCAATCTTTCGGTATTTCCCCAATCTCGGTTTCCTTAAATTCAGTTTCCCATTTGAATTTTAGTGGCATTTTTATCACTTTAATTTTATTTTCCGTTTAGTGCTTCGTTGACTAATTTATCAGCTTTTTGTAAAAATAGATTGTCTCTTTTCGTATGGTTATAAATAACTTTTTCAAATGGTTTCTCCCTATCTTTTAAAATATAAAACAGCTCTCTTAGTTTCTCATTTATAATTCTATATCTTCCAGACATCTGCCTAATCACCAACTCGCTATCGGTAAAACATATTATCTCTTTCCTACAATAACCCGCGGCTAATTCTAAAGCCTTTATGAGCGCTTTATACTCGGCCTGGTTATTGGTACACTCACCCATACATTCTTTGTACTCTGCGATTTTATTTTTGTTTTGATCAAGGAAAACGATTCCTATCGCAGCAGGGCCAGGATTGCCTCGAGCCCCACCGTCTGCATAAACGTACAACTTAGTTATAATTCTTTTCATTTCCTAGACCTCAAACTTTAGAGCCCCCATAACCTCCCTTATTTTTTTGATGAGGTGCTCTTCTTCCTTAAGGAGTTTTGATAACTCTTGGGAGTAGGCTTTTATCTTTTCATCAAACGAAGTGTCGTCTTCCTCAAGCTTTATTCCAACATATCTCCCTGGAGTAAGAACATAGCCATTTTTCGCTATCTCGTCAATCGTTGCAACCTTAGCGAAACCAACTTCATTTATTTTTTCCTCGCTCTCCCTATTCTCAAACATCCTGAATTTTTCAACTATTTTTTGTATGTGTTCTTCGGTAAACATAACCTGTCTCCTTGATATCTGCTTGAACAATTTTTTGGCGTAAACAAAGAGAACTTTTCCTTTCATGTGATTTGGCTTGCTTCCTTTCGCCCTCAAAAACCAGAGAGAAACGGGCAAAGCCACAGTATAGAAGAGCTTTGGGGGACATGCCACGATGCCATAAACCAGATCATCCTCGATAATTTTCTTTCTGATTTCACCTTCAACTCCACCGCTGGACAATGCACCGTTTGCCATCACAAACCCGGCTTTGCCGCGAGGTGCTAGATGATAAATGTAATGCTGGATCCAAGCAAAATTGGCGTTATTGTCTGGCGGAATTCCGTATTTGAACCTCGGGTCGTCATATTTTACTCTATCAGCGCCCCATCCGCTATCATTGAATGGAGGATTGGAAACGACATATTCTGCCCTTAAATCAGGGAATTGGTCCTTGTGATAAGAATCCTCAACCCGAATATCTCCCTCGGCCCCTCTTAAAGCAAGGTTCATCTTGCACATTTTCCACGCCATGGGTATAGAATCTTGCCCGTATATCGAAAGCGTGTCTGGATCCAAGCCATCTCTTTCCATCTTTTCCAAGGCCGAAACGAAGAAACCA
>JACIXO010000188.1 GCA_014360385.1 Actinomycetota bacterium
CCTTCTATCTTTTTTAATAATGTCTTTAAGCTCTTCTAAAAGTATATTGATTATCTTAGCTCTATCCCCAGCAAATATTTTCTTCGTCCATAACTCAACAAGATAATATTTTTCCTCGCCCAGTGTTACTTTAAGAAGTCTTTCTTAGTGCCAAGGTCTAGTACCCCTATTGCAGAAAGTAGTCATTTTTTAGTCTTCTTATCTTCATATCACCATCTGCTACAAATATTACCTTTTTAGCCTTAAGTACATCCTGTTTAACACATTCTAAGAAGAACTTCTGTTCAAAGCTATCAATATCTTCAACCCTGATATAGCTTTTCTTATCCATAAGCCAAATTCTGTTCTTAGCTGTTCTTAGATATATTAACCTTTTGGCTAAAACTTGCTCCGACTTTACATTACATCCACTTGTACATATATCAGGAGCCTTATTATTTGGAGAGTCAGGAAATTTCTCTCCATCAAAAACTTTAGCACACCTTTTTTCTTCAAAGTTTTTTATTTTTTTCCTTCTTTTAGGACCATCTGGTGAATCTTTTTTCAGCTTACTACAATGCTCGCAAATTTCTTTAGAAAACTTGAGGACTTCTCATAGCTAACCTCAGTAGCAGCCCACAGATTTCTTTCTCTTACTCCTAAAGTTTCATGCTTTGAATTAACTAATCCTATCATATCATCAAATGGATAAGTATTAGATAGACATCTTCTACAGCGGATGCGAGATCTACTAAACTCTATTTCTCCTAATATTGTTTTTATTTTTCTTTTATCTTGTCCATTTTAACTAGAGGGTATCTACACTTCTTACATCTTGTAGCTTTCTTGGTAGCTTCTAACTCAGTTTCCGAAAGAATCCTTTTTAGAACTTTTAGAAAAATATCTTTGCCCATCTTTAACAGGTCTTTCTCAATAAAGTAGATATCTGTTTGATTTAATAATATACTTATATTGAAGGATAAATTAATTTCCTTAATAGCTCACCCCCTACTGTATTGTTTTTTGCTTCTAACTAATACAGTATCAAGTGAGCTTTTACTAATCAATCACGAAATTGGAGATGCTTCCGTTTTTTATTTATTTCATAGAACATTATGGTAATTAAACTATTTACTTCATTTAAAATACAAAACCAAAAAAGATATTATAATTCTCAAAAATAATATATACGGTAATTTATCCTTTAACAGCACCTGCTGATAAACCAATAACTATTTTTCTTTGCACTATAACAAAAAAAATAATCATAGGTAATACTACCACCACAGCAGCTGCCATTAACATCCCCCATGAAGGTATGCCTGTTTTTTCTGTTAGACCAGCTACACCCACAGTTAGTGTTTTTACATTTTCTTGAGGCACTAATACTAATGCAAATAAATATTCATTCCAGCACAATATCGCAGTAAAAATAGATGTTGCTACAATTCCGGGTACAGCAACTGGAAGTAAAACCTTAACAAATGCACCTATTCTACTCGCCCCATCTATTAATGCAGCTTCTTCTATAGAAGGATCAATACTTCCAATATATGCTCTCATTAATAAATAAGAATATGGAAAAGTAAAAATAAGATAAGTTATTATTAAGCTAAAAAGATTGTTTAATAAATGAAAGGTCTTCATCATTAAGAAAATCGGAATTATCATTACAATATGAGGTATAAGATAAATTATTACATATAACCTTGATAATACATTTCCTCCCCATATTCTGAATCTTGTCAATGAATATGTTGTAATTATTACGGTAATCATAGTTATAACTACAGTGGAAAGAGTTACAATAATACTATTTATAAAATATTTTTCAAAATTTGTTACCTTGAAAAGTTCAATATAATTTAACAATGTTGGCCTTCTTGAAAATAATATTGGGGGATATGCATAAACTTCACCTGGCTGCTTTATTGAGGATAAAAACATCCATACTAATGGAAAAATAACAATAAAAACTATTACCCAAGTCATTATATTTAAAATGAAATGTATAACTTTTCTTTTTAGCGTATTCATCCAAGTGCCCTTTCGGTAGTTTCAAATACTTTAATATATAACATTGCGATTAATAGCAATATTATAAAAATTATTACTGCAACAGAACTTGCTATTCCTGCATCATATCTAAGAAAAGCATTAACATAGACCCAAACAGGTAAAGTAGTAGTTGCATTTAATGGACCACCTTGGGTAGTAAGCCAAATTATTTCAAATTTTTGAAAATTCCATACAGTTCTTAATAATGTAACTATCACAAGTATCGGTATTATAGAAGGAATTGTTATTCTTCTAAATTCCTGCCAAGGACTTGCACCGTCTATACGAGCCGCTTCATATAATTCAACATTTATATTCTGCAGACTTGCTAATACATTTATTACTACGAAAGGTGTATAAGTCCAAACATTTATAATGATAACAACAAGCATAGCTAAACTAGGATGAGAAAGAAATGATATTGGGTTCCTTATAATATGGATACTAGTTAATAGATAATTAATTAATCCAATAATATCATTAAACATATATTTCCACACTAGTGTCGAACAAACCACAGGTACTACATACGGCACTAAAAGTAAACCTCTAGCTATATTTCTAAATTTAAAATTCCTATTTAATAATAATGCTACACCAGTGCCTAATATAATTTCTAATATAGTTGTGCTAATAGTCCATATTATAGAATTTTTTACCAGAGTTGGAAAAATTGGATCTCTAAAAACTATCTTATAATTTCTGATTCCCGCAAATATACCACTAATATCAAATAAGCTTCTTTTTTGAAAACTTACAATTAACGCAAATATTATAGGATACATATCCAAAAACAAAATAATCAATATACTCGGTATTAAAAGAATCTTTGCAATATTTCTATCATTATCAATTTTATTTACATTACTCTTTATTATTATCTTTTCCATGCCTACTTTATCTACATTTAACATTTTTTAAATCTTATTACACCAAATATAAACTTTTAAATTCTACACCACCTCTTTGTTGTTATTTTAAGCATATTTAGAGGTGGTGTAGATCAAAATACTCAGTATAAAATCAGTACATTGATTTGTTATATTTATAACAATCAGACTTCAAAAAAGAGGTTATCCTTAATCATAAATTAAATGTTACTCTATATTATTTCTCCTCTTCACTCTCTTGTATAATTCTCTCCATTTCCTTCTGTGCCCATTCAACAGCTTTTTCTGCTGTTTCTTGACCAGTCAAGTACTTCTGTAGTGCTGTCCCAACTACAAACTGTGGCCAGGTTTTACCTATATTGGTATTAACCATATCTTCAATTATTTCCCACTTTCCATCTTTATACTCTGCACCAGCCTCGTTTAAGAATAACCATAGACCATAATTCGGAACATCAAAACATACTTTAATATTTTCTTCATTAGCCTTTACAAATTCATCATT
>JACIXO010000189.1 GCA_014360385.1 Actinomycetota bacterium
GAAGATCGTGTCTACCACATAGAAAAAGTAGCGGGAGGAAATCTTGTTTATACTATAAATCCAGAGATGATCGAAGACTTTATGAGGATATATAAAGATAAGGAAATACTTTCATATATTGATGAGCCAGTTCCTGATGAAATTATGGATAAGCTACTAAAAATTCCCTATTTTAGGGCTGGATATGAAGTAGATGGGATAAGAAAAGAAGATTTCATAAATCATCCTTCGTTTGTGTTTACAAGAGAAGAATTTTCAGGCTCTATGAAAGAGATTGAGGAATATGTTGTAAAGAGAAAGGAGAAGGTAAAATAGAGTTCTCTAAGTTTCTTTAAGCATTTGATTTTGAATATTTTAATTTGTAGTAAAAAATATAAAAAACCAGAGATTGGTTTTTATATTATCAATATTAATATATTATTATATCTATTTATATTTGTTTATGACTTGGGGCACAAATGAGACAATTGATAATTTGGAAAGGGTAATTTATGGCTTACAAAAATTATCTAATTTTTGATTTTGGTGCCAGTAATGGTAGAGCAATAGTTGCAAGATTTGATGGTAAGAAATTTATCATGGAGGTAGCCCATAGATTTGATAATAGACCTGTATATGCTACAGGAACTTTATATTGGGATATTCTTAGACTCTATTCTGAGCTAAAAATAGGACTTATTTCGTCAGTTAAAAAATATAAAAATATAGTCTCTCTGGGCCTTGATACCTGGGGGGCAGATTTTGGTCTCGTTGATAAAAATGGAAAACTTATCTCTAACCCGGTTTGCTATAGAGACAAACAAAGAGAAAAGGATTCAGAAAGCCTGTATAAGATTATCTCCCGAAAAGAATTATTTAATCTAACGGCAGCTTCCATTGTGCCGCTATTTGATCTTTTTCACTTATATTCATTAAAATTACAAAATGCTCCTGAGATACTAAATGCAGATAAGTTCCTGTCTATTGCTGATATTTTTAATTTTTTCCTTACTGGCAAAACGTTTAATGAATATACAAGGTTTACAACATCTATTCTATATAATCAGAGAGAGAAAAGAATAGAAGATAGTATATTTGATAGGCTTAGCCTACCCAGAGACATATTTCCCCCAATTATTATACCTGGAGAAAAAGTAGGTGATATCTCTAATGATGTAGTAAGAGAACTTGAAATAAATCCTATTTCAGTAATTGCTCCAGCTACTCATGATACTGCTTCAGCTGTGGCTGGAATTCCCGTTATAAATAAAGATAAAAGTTGGGCATTTATAAGTATGGGTACCTGGTGCATAATGGGAAAGGAAACAAAAATACCACTGGTTAGTGATGAAATCTTTGATACCGGTTTTTCAAATGAAGCAGGGGTTGAGGGAACAAATTTATTTGTTAAAAATATAAATGGATTGTGGGTAATTCAACAATGCAGGGAAAAATGGATAAAAGATAGGGGAGAGGAAATCTCATGGGATGAGATAGTAAATCTTACTTATTCTGCAGAACCTTTTAAATCATTTATTGATATAGAAAATCCTATTTTTATCCAGTCCCAGGTTGATATGCCAAAGGTTATAATAGATTATTGTAGAGATAAGGGACAACCTATTCCAGAAACCATAGGAGAAATTGCAAGGTGTGTATATGAAAGTTTAGCACTAAGATTTCGATATTATTTTTCTTTGCTTGGAAAGTTTAGCGGAGAGAAAATAGAGCTTCTCCATCTTGTAGGTGGAGGAATCCAGAATAAGATGCTTTGCCAATGGATTTCGGATGCAATTGGGATACCTGTCTATGCAGGTCCTACTGAGACTACTTCAGTGGGAAATCTTTTAATGCAGCTAAAAGCATCAGGGGAAATTGGCTCATTGGAGGAGGGAAGAAAGATATCTCTTGACTCCTCAGAGGTTGTCTATTATGAGCCGAAGGATAAAGAGGTGTGGGATGAGGCATACAGTAGATATTTGAAAGTATTATATTAGAATTATATTAGAATTGTGTTGGTTTGCTCCAAATATATGGAAAAGTATGGAAAAGTACTTTGTAAAAGATGATAAGTCAATTCCAGGGCCAGAAATTGAAATGTTGGAAGAAGTCTTTCACCTCGATTGAAGGTTCCATTTTTATGAAAAGGTTTTTAGTCATCCTGTAAAGGTCTTGAAAACTTGAAAAGTTGAAATAGATATGAAAAAGTTGAAGTGAATGAAGAAAATTTGTATTATAAAAGATACTGTTAAAAGAGCGCTACTGAAGTAGCTATCACATATTGGAAGTTCTCATTACTCTCATTAATGAGTTGATCTCTCATTAATGAGTTAGTAATAGGCCTGAAGCAAAAGAAATTTGATAGCATAAAAAACAGAGCTTGCTAAATGGTAGACATAAGGAACATAAGAAAATCTATCTGTGAAATAGGAAGGCTACTATATGATAGAGAGCTTACTGATTCAAGTGGAGGAAATATTTCAGTAAGAGATGGAGATAAGATATATATATCTCCTCGCAAGTCAGGAACTGATCACCAATGGCGAATAGAAGAAGATTCCATAATTGTAACTGATCTTTGTAAGATGCCTATCCTTGGAGAGGCAGGAAATATATCAAGGGAGGCTTCTAGCCACTATTACATATATCAGAATTTTCCTGATGTAGGAGCGATAATTCATGCCCATCCCATATTTATTATGACCTTTGGGGCAGCTCATATGGATTTACCTCCAGTAACTGAAGGAACAAGAGCTATACTTGGTGACCAACCTATTACTAATATTCCTGAAGCACTACCTGGCTCTTCTGAACAAGCGGAACTAATAGTAGAAAATTTTAAGAATAGAAGAAGGATAGACCCTAATGCTCCTCTTATATGTTCTCTTCCTTTTCATGGAACATTTTCTGCTGGTCCTGATTTAAATTCCGCTTTTTTATACACCGAGGTTGCTAACAACTGTGCCAAGATTTTAATATATAGACAAGCTATGTTTGGAGGTAACCCTGAAGCGGATTTTTCAATCCATAGAAGATTTACTAAAGAAGAAATTGCTTCTATTGACATATCCAAAGAAGTATGTAGGCCAGGATATGTATACAAAGATGCATTTGGGAATATAACTACTTATAATGGGAGAGAATTTAGTGAATTTAAATTTGATAAAAATCTTGTAGAAGAAATAACTAAGAGGGTATTGGAAGAGTTAGAAAAGCAGGGGATTAAAGGGATTAAAAAGTAGCTAAGGATAGTATTTTAAGCTTGCCTTGATAAGTAGTTTAGTAGTTTATAAGTTGCCTCTCATCAGGTGTAGTCTTACCAAAAGCTCGGTAGCTTTTTAGAAAGTTACCTGGCTTTTTTTATTTCTTTATTTCTAAGCATAGTGCGTTTTGCAGAGAAATAAATAAAATTTCCTTGTCTACTTATTACGGTTTTTATATACAATATTTCTA
>JACIXO010000019.1 GCA_014360385.1 Actinomycetota bacterium
GTTATGGGAAAGTCTCGAGGAAGAATTAATTCTTGGTGATGTAAGTGTTGATACTACCTTAAGAATTTTGGGCGAGGTTAAAAGTCGAGCACAAAGAGAAGGTATTAGTGATTTTGATAAGGTAAAAGAGTATTTGAAAGAAGCAGTTATAAAAATTCTAAACAGCGGGGATGAGGGCAAATTAAACTTTTCAGAAAAGCCACCCACTGTTTTTCTGGTAGTGGGGGTAAATGGGGTTGGTAAGACCACGGCTATTGCAAAAATGGCTAATTTGTTTAAAAATGAAGGGAGAAAGATTATCATTGCTGCCGCTGACACCTACCGCTCAGCCGCAATAGAACAGATTCAGCATTATGCTGATAGATTAAGTGTAGGCCTGGTCAGCCATCAGAGGTATTCAGATCCTGCAGCAGTGGTGTATGATAGTATAGATAAAGCTATGGCTAAAAACATAGATATCATAATAGTCGATACTGCTGGAAGGATGCATACCTCTTATAATCTTATGGAGGAGCTAAAAAAAATAAAGAAAGTTGTCAATAAGAAATTAGGTAGAGACCCTGATGAGATTTTAATGGTCATTGATTGCACCACTGGGCAAAATGCTAAACATCAGGTAGAAGTTTTTAATAAGGCTATAAGTCTAACCGGTATAATACTTACTAAAATGGATACCACCTCAAAGGGCGGGATGGTGCTTACTATAAAAAATGACCTTAGTATTCCTATAAAGATTGTAACTTATGGCGAAAAGTTGACTGATATAGATTTCTTCCAGGCAGAGAAATTTGCGGAAATTTTGGTTTCTTAAGTTCATATGGAGGTAGATGGCGATTCAGAAAAGGCACATACTGGGAAAATATAATACGATAAATATGATGGATATGATGGATATGATAAATATGATGATGTAACGATATGAGGAGAACATGTTTGAGTTTCTTAGTAGTAAGTTTGAGGAGCTTTTTTACAAAATCAGAGGAAAGGGCAGAATTACCGAGAGGGACCTGGATGAGGCCCTGAGAGATATAAAGCTTGCACTTCTGGAAGCTGATGTAAATTTCAAGGTTGTTAAACTTTTTCTGGAAAATATACGCCAGAAAGCAAAAGGTAGTAACATATTAGAAAACCTTTCTCCTTTCCAGCAAATAGTCAAAATAGTAAATGAGGAACTTGTAAATCTGCTTGGCTCCAGCGGTGGAAAAATAAGCTTTGCAAACAGGATTCCCACTATAATAATGCTTATGGGCCTTCAGGGTTCTGGCAAGACTACATGTGTAGCCAAACTTGCAAAGTTTATAAAGGAAAGGTATGGAAAAACGGTTTGTATTGTGGCTTCAGATGTGTACAGGCCTGCAGCAGTATTACAGATTTCTAATTTAGTAAGAGAATATGATATTGAGGTATATTCTGATGAGAATTCTGACCCTGTCACTATTTCTGCCAGAGGAGTGGAAAAGTTTACAAGGCAGGGCTGTGAGGTAATTATAATAGACACTGCAGGAAGACTTCATATCGATGAAGCCATGATGGATGAGCTAATAAATATTAAAAAGGCAATAAAACCACACCAGGTTTTTCTGGTGCTGGATGGGATGACAGGTCAGGAGGCAGTGAATATAGCCTCAAGTTTTAATTCATCTGTTGAGTATGATGGCATAATTTTGACCAAACTGGATAGTGATGCAAGAGGAGGAGCTGCACTTTCCATTTATTATACGATAAGAAAACCAATAAATTTTGTTTCTACCGGTGAAAAAGTTGAGGATTTTGACTTATTCTATCCTGACAGAATGGCTTCCCGTATTTTGGGAATGGGAGATATTCTAACATTTATAGAGAAATCAGAGAAAGCGATTGACCAGGAGAAGGCAAAAAAGTTAGAGGAGAAGCTTTCTAAGAATGAATTGGATCTGGAGGATTTTCTTGAGCAAATAAGAGGAATTCGAAAGATGGGCTCATTGAATAAAGTTTTTTCCATGCTTCCTATGATGGGGAAAAGTAAGTTATTAAAGGATATAAATCTGGATGACAGGCAGCTTGTAAGAGTAGATGCAATTATAAGCTCGATGACAAGACAGGAGAGAAGAAACCCTGCAATAATAAATGGAAGCAGAAAGAAAAGAATAGCCAGAGGCAGCGGGACATCAGTTGTAGAGGTAAACAGACTTCTTAAGCAGTTTGAGGAAACAAAGAAGTTATTGAAACAACTCTCTGGCTTTCAGGACAGCTTTCAAGGTGTTTCTCACTTTCCTTTTACGAGGACAAGGTAAGGAAGCATTTGAAATTTCGTGATAGGGACAAAGATGAGTCTTAGAAGAAATAAGGCTTAAGTGTTTCGAAAACACGCTAGCTTTGCCCCAGCGAGGCAAAGCTAGCTCGAATTTTGAAGGCTTCGCTCTCCTCTCTTAAGAGGAACCGTGCTCGCTTCGCCTTCAAACGGTTTTCGAAACACTTAAGCCCGATTCGTTGTTTGTTTTCCATCACGGAAAAAGAAATGCTACCGCAGGGTAAAATATATTTTGCAAGTTTTAAAGAAACATGTATAATTTAGTTTTACTAAAAAAGTGTAGAGTCTTGGGAGGTCAGGTTTGAGCGTAAGAATCAGGTTGACAAGGTTTGGTTCAAAGAAAAATCCATATTACAGAATAGTGGTTGCTAACAGTAGAGCCCCACGTGATGGAAAGTACATAGACAGAATTGGTGTGTATGATCCGAAAAGAGAGCCCTCTGTAATGGAAGTAGATAGGGACAAAGCGCTGGATTGGCTTAAGAAGGGTGCTAAGCCTACTGAATCAGTTAAGAAAATTTTTGAGAAGATTAATTTAAAAAGTAGTTAATTTAAAAGTAGTTAAACCAATAAACTGGAGGTAAGGCGTGAAAGAACTACTGGAGTACATGGTAAAAGAACTTGTTGACAAGCCTGAAGAAGTTAACATCACGGAGGAGAACGAAGATGACAAAACTGTAATATTCAAACTAAAGGTTGCAGAGAGTGATCTGGGGAAGGTGATAGGCAAGAAAGGAAGAACTGCGAATGCTTTACGAGTTGTTATGAGGGCTGCATCTGCAAAAAGAGGAAAATCTTCTATTGTTAAAATCCTGGATTGACCTGTATTTAAGACTTAAAGTGGTTGCTATGTAAGAAGTAAGAATAGCTACTATGTAATATGTAAGCAAACTTTGTGATTAAAAATTAAAGTAATATATGCAGAGATAATAGAAATGTGGAAATTTAAGTAAAGCAAATATAACATAAGGGATACAAAAAATATAAAAATAAACGAAACAAGACATAATTTTATGTCTTTAAAAAAAATAGATGCAAGATTAGTTGGGGTAATCAGTAAACCACATGGTATAAGGGGAGAAACAGAAGTAAGGCTTATTACTGATTATCCCAACTCTTTTAAGAAGGGGGATGTTTTATTTCTTAATGAGAATGGCTCAAAAAAAGTTATTATAGAGAATGTGAAAGTTAAAAAGACAAAAAAGAAAGATATAGTTGTATTTAAGTTTGAAGGCATAGACAAAAGAGAAGAAGTTGAATGCTTGAGATCATCTTTCCTTTTCAGAGATGCAAAGGATGCCCCCAGGCTTGGAGAAGATGAGTTCTGGGTGGATGAAATAATTGGGCTAAAAGTTTATAGCAAGGATGGCCTGTACATAGGTGAAGTGGTTGATGTTATTAAAAATATTTCTAATGATAATCTGGTAATTAAAAAGGATAAATTTATTGATATAAAAGGTGTAAGTGGGGATCTTTTTTTCATACCTAATATTGACACTTACATAGAGAAAATAGATCCTGAAAATAAGAAAATCACGTTAAAACTGATTCCAGAGTATATTTGAGTATATTTAGGATGTCTTCAGTATGCTAATAATAGATGTTATTACTATTTTCCCCGAAATGTTTAAAGATATAACTTCATACGGTGTCATAAGACAAGCATTTGCCAAAAAACTCTGTGAGCTAAATGTCTATAACCTTCGTGATTTCTCCCGGGACAAGCATAAGAAGGTAGATGACAGGCCATACGGCGGAGGGCCAGGGATGGTGATGATGGTCCAGCCAATCTATGATGCAGTGATGTTTATAAAGAGCAAAAATGAAGGAAAGATCAGCAGCCTTAAAAATCAAAAAACCATTTTACTTTCCCCTCGGGGGGAAAAGCTAACTCAGGCTACACTTAAGTATATTTCCACTCTTGAAAACATTATTCTTATTTGTGGTAGATATGAGGGAGTCGATGAAAGAGTCGTGGAGCTTCTGGTTGATATTGAACTTTCGATAGGTGACTACGTTCTTACCGGGGGAGAAATTCCAGCTATGGTAGTGATAGATGGAGTGATCAGACTTTTACCTGGAGTGGTGGGGAAATCAGAGTCTTTAGAGCACGAGTCCTTTGAGAATGGCTTGCTGGATTATCCACAGTATACAAGGCCTTGTGTTTTTAAAGGACTTAAAGTTCCTGACGTGCTTCTCAGTGGTGATCACGCGAAGATTGAAAAATGGAGAAAAGAAAAATCCCTTGAACTTACGAGAAAAAGAAGGGAAGACTTGTTTGACAAAAAAAGTTAAATTAATTATATTTTACTAGTTTTATTGACATAGAAGCGATTTCCTAGATTTAAAAAATAGTTAGCAGGTTGGAGTAAAGAGATGAACAAATTGAGCAGCATAGAAAATAAGTATTTAAGAACAGATATTCCTGATTTCAAAGCTGGAGACAGGGTAAGAGTAAATATAAAGATAAGCGAAGAGAACAAGGAAAGAATCCAGGCATTTGAAGGGATTGTGATAAGAAGAAGTGGACAAGGCATAGGTGAGACTTTCACTGTCAGAAAGATTTCTTTCAATGTTGGTGTGGAGAGAACCTTTCCTGTGCACTCTCCTGTGATTCACTCTATAGAGAAATTAGACTCCGGGGACGTAAGAAGAGCAAAACTCTACTATCTGAGAGACCTTGTAGGAAAGAAAGCAAAGGTTAAATTTAAAAGAGAATAGGACAAGTTGGTTAAGACTGTCTAACAATAATGTCTCATCACAAACCCGACATTTTTAGAGAGTTTCTTGGATATATATTTGTTATAATCTTTGCTATCATATTTTCAGTTCTGGTAAGAGCATTCGTGTTTGAAACATACATTGTCCCATCACCTTCTATGGAACCCACTCTCCTCGTGAAAGACAAAGTAATTGTGAATAAACTAGCATACAAATTTCACCCTATAGTTAGAGGAGATATAGTAGCTTTTCATTCTCCTGTTGAGAAGGGAAAGGATCTGGTGAAGAGAGTTATTGCCTTGGGGGGCGAGAAAGTTACTTTGACCTCTGAGGGGGAGGTTTATATTAATGACAAAAAATTGGTAGAGAGTTATCTTCCTCATGATATAACTCCCAGTTACGATCCCCAGACTTTCACGGTAAAAGAGGATGAAATTTTTGTTATGGGTGATAATAGAAATGATAGCTTAGATAGCAGATTTTTTGGTCCGATCAAGAAGAAAGACGTATTTGGTGAAATACTTATAGTCTATTGGCCCCCTTCAAGATGGGGAAGGCCTGAGTAGTTACCGGATATAAAGAGATCATTATAGCATGGCAGCGGAAATGAAAATAGTGGAAGGCGAAGAAAGTGTAAGGAAAAAGGCAGAAGAAATAAAGCGTCTATCAAATCTTTGTGTTTTTGAGGATAGTCTGTTATCAGAGGGATATAGATATATAGCAGGAGTTGATGAAGTTGGAAGAGGAGCTCTTGCAGGGCCAATACTTGCAGCTGCAGTTATTCTTGACAGAAAAAAAGTTATGATTGAAGGTCTTAAAGACTCCAAAAAGTTAACCCCTGAAGGCAGGATGAGAATTTTTAAGAAAATACTAAGGAGCTGCATCTCCTGGTCAGTTGCCAAGATTTCTGCTCAGCAGATCGATGAGATATCATTGAAAAATGCTAACATCTTGGTGGTTAAGAATGCTGTAATGGGACTTAAGACGAAACCTGATATAGTTATAACTGACTTCATATCTGTTGATCTGGATATCCCAGTTATTCCTCTGATAAATGGTGATGAAATCTGTGCTTCTGTTGCTGCTGCATCCATAATTGCAAAGGTAGTTAGAGATAAGATAATGATAAAGCTATCTAGGTGCTATCCTCACTATGGCTTTGAAATAAATAAAGGATATGGAACTAGGGATCATCTTAAATCTATTAGAATGTATGGGCCGTGTACTGTTCATAGAATGTCATTCAAGGGTGTGCTGGAGTAGTGGTCCCGGAATAGTTTTTAGAATAAATTATTTTTAGAATAAATTGTTTTAGAATAGTAAATAGTTTAAATAGTTTGGAAAAAGCAAAAAGTAAATTCTGGAGCAAAAGCTTTTGGGGAAGGATCAAAATAAGCCCTATAGTGTATCTAATAATGTAGCCCTAGGGAAATATGGAGAAGCTATAGCAGTAGAGCACTTGATAAAATGTGGGTATTCAATACTTGCAAAGAATTTTCGGGCTAAATGTGGAGAAGTGGATATAATAGCTAAAAAAGAGAAGAGTCTTGTATTTGTTGAAGTTAAAACCAGGGAGAGTCTAAGTTATGGGTTTCCTGAAGAAGCAATCAGTAAGCGTAAGATTGGGAAGATAAAAAGCTTGGCCCGATTGTTTGTAGCAACTAACAATAGTTTTTCTAATTTTGATATAAGATTTGATTTAATTTCAATTGTAATAGATAAAACACTTACAAGTTTCAACAATAGAGGGAGTTATAACAGAACTCATTCTTTAAAGAATTTTGAAATAAAACATATAGAAAATGCCTTCTAATTTGCTGGTGTCTATATTAAAGTCAAATTTTGTGAAATGTTAAAAAATATGCCTGCATTCTAAGTTACTAGTTTCTTTATTAACCTTAATAGATAAGGTTGTCTTGCCAGTTTCTTAACTTAAGTTATCCAAGTGTTGACCCATACCTTTAGTTAAATGGTAAAGCTAGCATCACAATATTAACCCTCGCCAATTATTACGATTTTCCGGAAAGGGGGACAGAAGACTATTCACAATATTTAACCATATTGCTATTTGACTAATTGGATATTTACATATATAATCTATATATGTTTTTTAGTCTAGATAGTTTTGCTCTAATTGGAATTGATGCTATTAAAGTCTCAGTTGAGGTTCATCTTTCTAATGGTATCCCCTCTTTTACAATAGTTGGGCTACCGGACAAGTCTGTCAGTGAATCTCGAGAAAGGGTAAGAGCAGCTATAATCAACAGTGGTTTTTCATTTCCTCTTAAAAGAATAATTGTTAATCTTTCCCCTGCAGGAATAAGAAAAGAAGGGGCTTTTTATGATCTCCCGATAGCACTTTCTATCCTTGCAATAAGTAAGCAGATTCATAGTAAGATTTTCGGTATTTCATCTTTTGTTGGTGAACTTTCCCTTGATGGGAGAATAAGTCCCACAAGAGGAGTTATTTCAATGGTTGAAAAAGCTGTAGAAATGGGTAAGACATATTTCTTTGTTCCGCAGCAAGTTGCAGAGCAAGCATCTTTAATAGAAGGCATAAAAATTATACCCTCCACTAGCTTACTGGAAGTTATAAGAGTAGTTTCTGGCGAAAGAAACCCTGATGAGTGTGTCTACAAAGATACAGACAAAGACACTGAAAAACGCCTCTTTTCTGAGGATGGCTATGGAGTAGACTTTTGCGATGTTAAAGGTCAATTAAGAGCCAAGCGCGCTTTGGAAATTGCAGTGAGCGGAATGCATAATATCATGATGGTTGGTCCACCGGGGGCAGGAAAAAGTATGCTGGCCCAAAGAGTTGTTACTATAATGCCTCCACTTTCTACAGAAGAGCAAATAGAAATTACCAAGATTTATTCCTTGCATAAAAACTACAACGGTAGTCTTGTTGGTAAAAGGCCCTTTAGAAGTCCTCATCATACTATAACCAGGGTGGGGCTTATTGGAGGCGGAAATAACCCAAAACCTGGCGAGATAAGCCTTTCTCATAGAGGTGTCCTGTTTCTGGACGAGTTTTCCCAGTTTCCCAGAAATCTTATAGAAGACTTAAGACAGCCTTTAGAAGATAGGAGAGTTATTATAACTAGAAATAGTTTATGGTGCAGTTTCCCCTGCAACTTTATGCTTATAGTGGCTACTAATCCCTGCTATTGTGGTTTTTTAGGAGATGAATACAAAAGGTGTATTTGCAGCTACAGAGATGTGAAAAGATTCTGGAAAAATTTCTCAGGCCCTATACTCGATAGGATAGATATGATAATAAAAGTTCCAAGGCTAAAGGAAAATGAATTTGTAAATGTTGAGCCAGGTGAGAAATCCATTGATATAAGGAAAAGGGTAATAGCCTGCACTAGTGTTCAGGAGAGAAGATTTAAAGACAAAAATATAAAATACAATTCAGAAGCAGATCTGGAGACTATAAATTTGTGGATCAGTGAAAGTAAAAAAATTAAAGAGGTATTGCCTGGAATTTCTGAGAAATATAACCTTACTGGCAGAGGTATGGTAAGCGTACTTAAGGTAGCACGAACGATTGCAGATCTGGATGGGGATGAGAATATTGAGCTTCACCATTTGATGGAAGCTCTGCACTACAGAACCGAAGTGGATTTTGAGAAATGGAGTAGGTGAAAGATAAGGTAGAAGAGGTAGACGATAAGATGAATGGAAAAGAAAATTATTCTTTACTACTTAAAAAAATACTATATTTGCTTCTGGAGAAAAAAATAAAACCAGGTGAATTCTGGGAATTATATAGAGAAAATAATAATGATTTTGAAAAGACTTTTAAGTTACTTAAAAAGTATAGAAATTTAAAACTGAATATCACAGATACCAAGATTGGTTCAGATTCAGAAAAAGATTTTAGCTCTAACAATAACTACCCATATTTGGCTGGGTACAGAAGAGTAATGGAGGGCTTACATGGGAAAGAATTTGAAGTTCTTACATTCGAAGATGAGAAGTATCCTCCACTTTTAAGGTTAATATATTATCCTCCACTTTTACTTTTCTATAAAGGTGGAAAAATAAAAGAGTCCAGGTTTAACCTTGCTATTGTAGGAACCCGAAAGTGCTCCCCTTATGGAGCCGAAGTCGCAAAGTATATGAGCAGGGAACTTTCGAGAATAGGGGTAACTATTGTAAGCGGCCTTGCTTCAGGAATAGATAGCTATGCCCATAAAGAGGCTATTAAAGAAAAGGGAGGCAGTATTGGAGTTCTAGGATGTGGAATTGATGTAATTTACCCTGAGGAAAACAGAAGCCTGTATGAGGAAATGATAGGAAATGGAAGTCTGGTAAGCGAATTTTTCCCTGGCATGCCTCCCTTGAAATCGAATTTTCCTTTAAGGAACAGAATTATAAGTGGCCTATGTCATGGAGTAATTGTTATTGAAGCTACAGAAAAAAGCGGAGCAATCATAACATGTGACCATGCTTTAAATCAGAATAGAGAAGTTTTTGCTGTTCCTGGGAGTATTTTTAGTAGTCGAAGCAGAGGATGTCATCGTCTTATAAGAGAAGGAGCAAAGCTTGTTCAGGATGTGGATGATGTGCTGGAGGAGTTCAGTCACCTTTTTGCTCCAGAAAAAAAATTAGAGGATGAAGGAGAAAAAGGAAAGGCTGGTGAGAAAACCTTCACTAACTCTGCCTCAAATTCGTGTAGTAACTTACCTGGCCTCTGTAATGGTAGTCTTGCGGGTGGTGCTACAAATAGCACTACATTTTCTTTACTTTTTAAAAAACTTGGTAAAGAGCATAAAAAGGTTTATGATGCTCTTGGGTGTAAGGCAATGAACCTTGAAGAAATAGTGGGTTTTACCAAACTTGAAGTAAAAAGAGTTGTAGGCATACTTTCAGATCTGGAACTCGAAAACCTCATAGAAGAGTCAAGTTTTAATAGATACAGGAAGTTGGTATAACCGATACCTTAAATGTTTTAACTTCCCTAAATACTCTAAATATTGTTATAATAATCTCAAAATAGTTTTTATTATAATCTCAATACTCTTTAGCCTTTTTAGTTTTTAACCCTGAAGTTTTGTAAAAAATTTTGGAGGTTTTGAAGGAGAAAATTGGTATGGTTTTTGGAAGAAAAAGGATTGAAAGACCCAAG
>JACIXO010000190.1 GCA_014360385.1 Actinomycetota bacterium
TGATAAAAAGAAGCATATAAGCCTGTATGCATTGTTATATAATTAGTTCTAATGGATGCTTTTTTATCAAAGAACTTTTTGGATTTACAAAAAAAATTTAGTCGTAATTTTTTTCCCATTGATTATTTGTAAATTAGTAAATAGTAAATTAGTAGAAAAAATTAGTAAATATAAAAGGAAAAAATCTTAGTTAAACGAGGAGCCGGGAAGAGATGGATATTTTAAAGAGATTTGGCGTTTCGATGGAACAGAGTCTATTACAGAGGTTTGATAGTTTCATCAAGAGAAAAAGCTATAAGAATAGATCTGAAGCTATAAGAGATTTGATAAGAGAGCTTCTGGTGGAGGAGGAATGGGTTGAAGGAGGAAAAG
The DNA here is from genome assembly GCA_014360385.1 of Actinomycetota bacterium. GTDB lineage: Bacteria > Actinomycetota > Humimicrobiia > Humimicrobiales > Humimicrobiaceae > JACIXO01. Next base: position 373 of record JACIXO010000190.1, read on the forward strand.
ACGTTGCTGGTGCAATAATTATGGTTTACGATCACCATAAGCGTGAGCTTGTTGATAAAATAGTTGATATTCAGCACGACTTTCATGACATTATAATATCAAGCCAGCATGTTCATCTTGATCATCACATGTGCCTTGAGGTTGTTACAGTTAAAGGTGATATAAACAAGGTTTTTGAATTGGAGTCAAAGCTTAAGTCAATAAAAGGTGTAAAACATACTTCTCTTGCCAGATCAACATTAGGAAAAGAATTGTAATAGGTATAATATAAAAATTAAGCATTTTCCTGCCCATACTTACAGTAGGGTAAGAGTCTACATATAGAACATTTTGGCTTTTTAGCCAGGCAAATGGTTCTTCCGAGGGCTACTATTTTGTGTGAGAAATCAGTCCACTCTTCCTGTGGAACTATTTTCATTAAGTCAAACTCTATTTTTGTAGGGTCATCATTTACCGTAAGCCCCAGCCTTTTAGCAATTCTTCTCATGTGGGTATCTACGATTATGGCTTGCTTTCCAAATATGTTTCCAAGAACAACATTTGCTGTCTTTCTCCCAACGCCTGGAAGAGAGGTTAGATCTTCTATGTTTTGTGGAACTATTCCGCCAAAATTCTCCACAATTGTTTTACAACAGGAAATTATGCTCCTTGCCTTATTTCTGTAAAAACCAGTAGATTTAATATCCTGTTCAAGCTCTTCCACTTTAGCATTAGCGAAATCGTAAGGGCTTTTGTATTTCTTAAATAGGTCTTTTGTAACTTTGTTTACAAGCTTATCAGTACTTTGCGCAGCAAGGATAGTAGCAATAAGAAGTTCAAAGGCATTTCTATGTTCAAGCGAAGTGGACCTTGCTTGGGGATACTCTTCCTTGAGGATTTGTATTATTTTGTGGATATTTTCCGCTGCTGGACTATATATCTGATTTAGGGTGTTAGAACTTTTCTCCTCTTCATTCATTTTTCATTTTTGGTTTATTGGTCTTCTTTTTTATCAGTCTTCCTTTTATTAATCCTACCTTTGGCTTTCTTGAACACATAAATGATCACATAATTTTGATAACAGAATATGTCGTTTCTATATTATTTATCCTTTTTATCTGTTAAATCCTTTATATCCTTTGTTTTTTATTATATCATCTCATGTAATTACCTTCACTTAATCACTGGCAGTGGGATGCTTGGGGGAAAATCTGGGAATGGAATATTTTATAGTTCTTTTTATAGTTCTGCTACTTCTATTTACTTACTTTTTTAAGCCTTTCCATTTTTTTATTTTTAAGATATTCTTCCATTTCCTTTAGAGAAAGTGTATTTCCAACATCTTCTTTTTCCAACCAACCTTTTCTTGCTATATTTACACCAAACTTATACTCATAAAGATTCTGAATGCTGTGAGCATCGGGATTTATAAATATTTTTACACCTTTTTCCTTTGCATATTTACATACCCTCCAGTCAAGATCAAGCCTGAAAGGGCTTGCATTTAGTTCAAGGTCAACATTATTCTCAGCTGCTGCATTTATTATTTTTATTATATCTACTTTGTAGGGATCTCGTGCTAAAAGCAGTCTTCCTGTTGGATGGGCCAGCATTGTTGTATAGGGATTTTCTATTGCTTTTATTATTCTTTTTGTCATCTCTTCTTCGCTTAGATTAAAGCTTGAATGGATGGCAACAATTACAAAATCGAATTTCTCTAAGATTTCGTTAGGATAATCGAGGCTTCCATCAAGTAAAATATCTGATTCTATACCTTTAAAAATTTTGAAGCTTTGATTTTCGTATTGCCTGTTAAGTCTGTCAATCTCCTCAAAGTAGAGTTCTATTTGTTCCTCCTTGAGCCCACCTGCGTACTGGGCAGTTTTGCTGTGTTCTGATATTCCGGCGTACTCAAACCCCATTTTTATAAGTTCTTCGCAACACTGTTTTATACTCATATTGCCATCGCTAAAATTTGTATGAATATGAAATATGCCGCTGATATCTTTCTCTTCGATTAGCTCTGGCAAAGTATTGTTCCTGGCAGCTTCTATCTCTCCAAAATTTTCTCTTAGCTCAGGAGGAATATACTGCATAGAAAAGAAGTTGTAAATGTCCTCTTCGCTGTAACATTTTATTAGTTTATCATCTTTGAATAGCCCATATTCATTTATTTTGATATTATCTTTTATTGCCATTGTTCTCATTGCTATATTGTGTTCCTTGCTTCCTGTAAAATGATGGAGAGCATATGGAAATTGCTCATCAGTTACGGTTCGAATATCAACATTTATTCCTGAGCTTAGCCTGATACTTGATTTTGTGTCTCCTTTAGCAATGACCTCCTCTGCCTCTTTAAGGCTTGTAAAAAAGTCCATAACTTTGAGTGATTCATCTGTGCTTGCTACAATGTCAATATCTTTTACTATTTCTTTCTTTCTTCTAAGACTACCTGCGATACTTGACCTTATAACGTATTTGAAGTTTTTTATTTTTTCCCATACTTCCAATGCACCGTCTATCACGCTTGCATACAAAAACTGCTCTTTATATTTCTTAATTGCTTCAATTCCTTTTAGAATGTTTTCCTGGGTTTTTTTGCCAAAGTGAGGAAGGTCAACCAGTCTGTTTTCTATGCATGCATATTCCAGCTCCCCAACATTTGTTATACCAAGGTTATCGTATAAGTATTTTATTTTCTTTGGGCCAAGGGTAGGGATTTTAAGCATTTCCACCAACCCTGGTGGAATCGTACTCTTTAATTCTTCGTATAGAGGCAAGGTTCCGCTGTCCATCAGAATTTTTATACGTTCTGCTATATGGGAACCTATACCTTTTATTCTGGTGAGTTCTTCTACAGTTGTTTTTTCTGTTAGATCAATATCCGAAGCTTCAAGAGCCCTCGCAGCATTCGTGTATGCTCTTATTTTAAACGGATTTTCATCCTTTAGCTCTAAAAGAGTTGCTATTTCATTTAAGATTCTGGCTACATCTTTCTTATCCATAACTGATAGCTATAGAATATTTCTAAGTTATAAGAATTACTGTTTCTAATTAAAAAGTTACTATTTTTAT
>JACIXO010000191.1 GCA_014360385.1 Actinomycetota bacterium
CCAGAATTTGTGTTAGAAAACGTAATATATGTTGACTTTCTACTATATAGCAAATTTCTGGATAAATAAATAATTAATAAATATTTACTGTAGGTTAATTACAAATTGAACTTTTTCATTATCTAAAGAGTTTTATGAGATGATAGGAATATGCTTATGATAGAAATATGAATATATTGTTAATTTTTAAAAAAGAAATTTACTTTGCTTATAGGAAAAATCTTTATAAGACAAAGAATAAGTTAAAGTATCTTGCAGGTTGCAAACTTGTAGCTTTTATCCATTGTTATCTTACGCATTATGAAAAATTTTGTAAGAAAAGCAGGATTTTTTAAAAAACTTGATATTTTTAATAAAATGATTAAGATAATTCAAGCGGATCAAAATTCAAGCAGAATAAAATTAATATTAGAGTCAAACTTACTAACAAAATCAAATTCATTAACTAAAGTTCTAGCAATTTTTAAGTGGTGAAAATTTCCTGTAATTTGTTATCAAGCAGTATCAAATATTTTTAAATTTAAATATAATTTTTTGGTATATTTCCACATTTTTTTACATATTTTATATTTTTCCACATCATTATTAGACATGGGTAGGTACACTTAAGTTAATAATTATACTTATTAAGTTAATAAAGAAATTTAGGAAGGATGGTATAAGATGTTAGAAGGAAAGGCTATAGGAATAATAACAAGCGGTGGCGATTGTGGTGGCCTGAATGCTGTTATAAGAGGCGCTGCCTGCATGGCTCTGGCTAAAGGCATTGACCCTTACATAATTCCAAATGGTTATGCAGGTCTATACAATCTTTTAGATAGTGGAAATATTGTAAAACTTGATTATGAGAAAATTGATAAGATTTCTTCTCTTAAAGCAGGCTCCCAGGCCGGGAATACGAGAGTCAGAATTGCCAAAATTGAGGATGAGAAAAAGTATGAAAAAATAACAAAAGGTCTTCAAAAGTTCAATATAGCTGGACTTGTAATTGCTGGTGGAGATGATACTGGTAGTGTAGTTGTAGATCTTAATTCTAATGGGATACCGTGTATCCACGTGCCAAAGACTATGGATTTAGACCTTCAATCATATTCTGTGGGAGGAGATTCTGCTATAAATAGGATTGCTCAATATATCGATGAACTCAGGACCACAGGGATAAGCCATAACAGGATAATGGTTATAGAAGTCTTCGGGCGTTACGCAGGTCATACTGCTTTTAGGGGAGGAATAGCTGCTGATGCAGATTGTATATTAATACCTGAAGTGCCATTTGATTTTGAAATTGTATATGAGCATTTAAAAAAGACATTCATGAGAAGGATTAGAGAAAGTGAATATAAAGAGGGAACTTACATAATTGTTGCTGCCGAGGGAATAAGAGATGTAACAGGAGAAATAATAACAGATGAGACAGTATCTGTAGATGCTTTTGGTCATAAAAAGCTTGGAGGTGCTGGGAGATATATAAGAGAAAATCTTGCAAAAAGAGTAAAAAGTGATGATGAGTTTAAGAATTTTATGAGAGAGCAGGGGCTTTTTGTGGAGAAAATGAATGAAGTACCAGAAGTCAGGGAAATGGTTCTAAGTTATCTTGTTCGTTCAGGAAGCACGAGTGCTTTAGATGCTAACTTTGGTAAGGATGCTGGTGCTGCAGCTGTAGTTCTCTTAAGCAGTGGAATCTGGGGTGTAACAGTAACTGGAGTTTTTAATGGAAAGATTGAATATATGCCTACTGATGTTGTGATAAGGCAAAGACACGTAAATGAAGAAATGGTCAAATTTTATGAAAGCATGGGTATATGTTTTGGAAGAAAGCCTTCTGTTTATTCTCCAGAGTTTGTAAAGGTAAGTGAAGCTAGATGGTGCTATCTATGAGTTTGATTACTATTTAATTACTATTTTTGCAAGAGGCGTTACTCCCTTTGGAGGAGTTTTTCAATTTCTTTTTTACCAAGTATCTTATACCTACCTTCTTCTATACCAGCTAGCTTATAACCTCCTATCTGGATACGGGTAAGGTCTATAACCTTGTATCCTAGCTCGGAGAATAGTCTTCTTATTATTCTTTTTCTCCCCTCGACTATTTTAATAAGAAGGGTGGAAGAGTTGTTTTCTCTCCTCTCGACTTTAATTTTTTGAGGAATTATCTTTCGTTTTTCGCCTCTTATTTTTACACCTTTTGCTATTTTTTTAAGTTTATCATCATCTATAAATGAATTTATGGTAACTTTATAAACCTTAGGGATACCAAATTTTGGATGGGTAATTCTGTAAGCAATCTCCCCTATATTAGTGAGTAGCAAAAGGCCTCTGGAATTAAAATCAAGTCTTCCCACAGGATAAAGGTGCTTTATTTTTTGAATTTCTTCATCTTTTTTAACTAAATCAAGAACAGTATTTCTTCCAAAATTATCCTTGACAGTACAGAGATATCCTTTTGGTTTGTTTAATGCTATTACTATTTTAGTTTCTGGGTTTACTTTAGCTCCATTATATTCTACCTTATCAGAAGAGCTTACTTTGAAGGAAAGATCTGTAATGGTTTTCCCGTTTACTCTAACTTTTCCTTCGAGTATTAATTTTTCACATTTTCTTCTAGAGGCTATGCCACATTTTGCAAGATACTTTGCTAGCCTTTCTTTAGCCTCTTTTATATTTGCTTTTTGCATCGAAAGAAACCTCTCAGAATCTAGATGACTTCTTAAAATTCTGGATAATCTTAAAATTCTAAATAATAAATTTTAGAATTAATCTAAGCTTATTGAAAGTGTATGTTAGTAAAAAACTTTTTCGCTTAGAGTGAAAATAAATTTTTGAAAAAAAATAAAAAATTTTAGTAAAATACTTGACAAAAAAAGGAATATTTATTAAACTTAGCCCAGAATTACCCTGTATGGGTTAATCAAGGTGAAAAAGTCTTTGTGAAAACAAAGTGTCGGTGAGGACGGTGTTTGGGCAATGTTTGGGGTAGAAGACAAGAGTTACCCAATAGAACTGGTAGCTGATTTTCTGGGTGTTAATAGCCGTACTCTATATTACTATGAGAAATTTAAACTTGTTTGCCCTATGCGAAGGGGCAAAAAAAGATACTATTCAAAGGCAGATATAGAATGGTTAGAGTTTGTACGAGATCTTATGTATAGAGAAGGTATGAATCTTAAGTCCATTACCCTTCTCATAAGGAGAAGGGATCAGGTAGTTTTGAGCAAATGTCCAGAAGATGTTCTGGACAGCTTTAAAAACTATCTGGTCAAGGTTGAAAAAAATTTAGAAGAAGAGGAGGATGAAGAATAGGTAAAGTTAACGATCTGGTAAAAACCTGATTTTATCCAGTGAATATCCAGTGAAAACTGGTTTTAAATAGAAATCAAATAGTTAGTTTACTTATCGAAAAAATAACGACTCTAAGAAGTAAAAAGA
>JACIXO010000192.1 GCA_014360385.1 Actinomycetota bacterium
GTTTTTCTCTTAATCATAGCGTCTGGGATACCTGTAAGGGTGAAAGAGAACTATAAAAAGAGCACAGTAGATAGACTATCATATTACACAACTATCCCTGAGAGAAAAGAAAAGGAAACCTTGTCCTTTTTTGAGAGAGTCATACTCCCTATTCTTAGAAAAATAGCCTATGTTGTGAAAAGGATTAGCCCAAGAGGCATTGTGGAGTCTTCAAGACACAAACTGGAGATTGCAGGTATCCTGGAGTCGGTGGGAGTTGATGTATATCTTGCAATCAAGCTTCTTTTCCCATCAGGGTTTATATTTGTTTTTATATTAGTCTCTGTATTTTTTAATCCTCCACTGCTGGTAAATGTTATGCTTGTAGCATTGATACCCCTATCTTACCTTTTTCCTGATTTATATATTAGAAGTAGAATAAGTAGTAGACAGGATAAAATAAAAAAAGCTCTTCCAAATGCGCTGGATCTTCTTACCATAAGTGTAGAAGCTGGCATGGGGTTTGACATAGCTCTTTCCAGGGTGGCAAGTAATATTGGTGGACCATTGGGTGAAGAGTTTAACAGGATGCTAAAGGAAATGCAGGTTGGTCTTTCAAGAAGGGAAGCTTTAAGGAATTTGAGCAGAAGAACAGAGGTTATGGATCTGGATTCATTTGTCACATCTATAATCCAGGCTGACATGTTAGGCATTTCGATTGGTAAAATCCTTAGGGTTCAAGCTTCTGAGATGAGGGCAAGGAGGAGGCAAAGGGCTGAGGAGGAAGGCCAGAAAACTCCTGTGAAACTTGTATTTCCTCTCATATTCTGTCTTTTCCCTTCGCTTTTGATTGTGATTATGGGACCTGCTTTGATAAGAGTCTATGGGATTCTATTTGGTGGTTGACAATAGAAAGTCTTATGCTATCTGTCTTCTTTCTACTCTTTTTTTCTTTTTCATGTTTTTTATGGTAGCATATCTTATTCAAAATAAAATGTATTATGAAAGTGCACAAAATTTTTCTTAAATATTGTTATTTCAATAAATTTAAAACTAAATATTGAAAAAGATTTTCATAGATGAATGGAATTAAAAGACTAGCAAAGGAAGAAAGGCCTGGATTATTGCTTGAGATTGTTGCTTGAGATTAAAAAGTTTATATTGTTAAAATACCTTTTTCTATTTTATGTAAAGCATTGGGATTCCAATTTTCTGCCTTTTGTTTTCACCAATTAATAGGTTATCTACTCTGTAAGGAGCGCTACTCTGATGTCCTCCATCTTTGATGCAGAGTTCCGAAGAAAAACTACAACCATGCATTATGATATGTTTTCCAAATCTTCTGGATAATTTATCTATTGCGTTATAGAGCTTTGTACTTTTTTCTATTCGTGGGGGATTTTCAAAAAGTGTAAGCTGTAAATTATCCTGAGAGACTAGCTCACAAAGGACAACTCCTGTCTGTCTGTACTGTCTATCTTTCTTATAAAGAAGGTAGAATCCTTCTTTTGCCATGGGCAGTATTTCTATAGGGTAAGAGCTTGGCCTAGTTAGTTTTAACATGACTGCTTCGTCTCTAAAATCCTGTGTTCTTAAAAAAACTATAATTTTAGAGGTCACCAGTTTGTATTTTCTAGCCTTAAGACAAGCATCTTCGAGATTTTTTGAGAGTTCTCCGAACAGGAAATGTTCGTCATTTGTAGGAGGTGAAAATGTTTTTGCTTTGCTTATAGACTTATAGCTGTCCTTAGATTCTACTTTTACAGGATAGATGCTTATTCCATTTAGTTCTTGCCAGATTTCAAAGAAAGGCTTTGATAAATGCTTTTTTATAAATTTTTCATCTTTTTTTGCAAATTCAAGAGCTTTTGTTATGCCAAGTTTTTCTAAGTAAGAGGTGGTATTGGGTCCTATGCCCCATACTTCTGATATGGGAAGCTTTCTAAGATAGATATGAATTTCTCTTCCAGGAATAACTGTTAGTCCATCAGGCTTTCTTAGCCTTGAGGCTATTTTTGAAAGAACTTTTGTTATGCTTATGCCTATAGAGACGGTTATGCCAAGTTCATTTTTAATTTTTTCTTTAATTTTTATTCCTATATCTTTATAAGAAGAGTGATAAGGTCTTCTAAGTCCTGTGATATCAACAAAACCCTCATCAATAGAATATTCTTCAACAACTGGAGAAAAGCTTCTTAGTATATCGAACATGCGAAGAGAAAAAAGACTGTATGTTTCATAATCGGAAGGAAGTATTTTTACTTCTGGAAAAAATTTTCTTATTTCTCCTATTCTCATTCCTCTTTTTATGCCCAATTTTTTGGCTTCGTAACTTACGCATGCCGCTATTCCACGCTCTTCACCAGTAACAATTGGTTTTCCTTTGAGAGAGGGGTTTAAAGCCTGTTCACATGAGGTAAAAAAAGCATCTCCGTCCACATGGAGTATGGCTTTTGGCCACGAAAGAATGGTTAAAGGACTATTAATATTATTGCTTTTACCACCTATATCTCTACTGTTATTGTTGTCCATAGTATCATCAGCAGTAATTTACTTATTCATTTTGTTCTGCTTTGTTTTACCCCATCTCATTTTATCCTATTTTGCCCTCTTCTATTCTACAGAATCCCATATAATTTCATCTCATTCTATTCCTGTATTTTCTTATGGTTCTTATAATTAAACCAACATAAATTATGAACTCCAAGACTTAGTCTATTGCACTTTGTTCTATCTATTTATCCATCCATCAATCAACCCACCAACTTACCAACCAACCAATCAATCAACCAACCAACCAACCAACCAACCAACCTACCTACCTACCTACCTATCTATCTATCTATCTATCTATCTATCTATATTTCCTTATAACTGCAATTACAACGCCACCAATAGTTAACTCTTTTTTTGGCTTTATGGGGGAATATTTGGGATTCGCTGGTTCAAGTATAAATCCGGTACTACTTTTTCCTGTACTGTTGCTGTATTTCTTCCTTAAATATTTTATGGTCCAGTTGCCATCTACGTTTGCTATGACTATGTCTCCGTTTTTTGGTGTAATGGATCTATCTACGAGCACAACATCTCCTGGCAAAATCCCTGCATGGGACATTGAATCTCCTGATATTTTAAGCATAAATGTAGAAGATGGATTAGAAATAAGCCACTTGTCAAGGGAAAGCATATCAGCTAACTCTTCCTCTGCAGGACTTGGAAACCCTGCTTCTACTGTTCCCAGAACTTTTACAGTTTTCTCGATTTTCCCTGGGAGCAGTCTTCCTTTTTTGTCTTTTTCAATTACTCCTAAAGACTCCATTTTTTTGATAAATTTATAAACAGCATTTTTTGATCTCCACCTGAAAAGAGAGGCTATTTCAGAATAAGAAGGCATTCTCTTATTTTCAAAGTAAAACTCTTTTATAAGTTCTATTT
>JACIXO010000193.1 GCA_014360385.1 Actinomycetota bacterium
AAAAAAATAATCTTTAGTTATAAAGATGTTATAATTAGTAAAGAGTAACAAACTTTATGTTTTCGAATCCAGATAATTTTTTAAATTCTTCCAGCATATCAGGTGTAACTTCCCTGTCAAGATTTAAACCCATAACAGCATCCCCGCCAATTTTCTTTCTACCTACGTGCATGGAAGCAATATTAACATTTAGCTTGCCAAAAGCAGTTCCTATCTTACCAATCTGACCAGGAACATCCTCATACCTTATAAATGCCATGTATTTTGAGGGAACCATGTCAATTTCAAACTTATCAATTGCTATAAACCTGGGTTTATTTTTCTTACCTGTAATAGTTCCTGAAATAGATAACTCGCTATCCTTACCTTTTCCTTTAAGAGTTATAAGGTTTATGTAGTCTTTGGACTGGGAACTTTTAATTTCTTCCACCTTTAAGCCATACTGTTGTGCTATAAGGTTTACATTAACGAGGTTGACACTTTCTTCAGAATATTTCTCAAGTATCTTTACCAGAATCATACAAGTGAGAAATCTTGTGTCATACTCAGAGACTTTCCCATAAAATCCAACTTCAATCTCTTCAAGATTTCCTTCAAATAAGCCTGCAAAAAGACTCCCCATATTTTCACAGAGTTCAAAAAACGGGGATATCAACTTCATCGTTTCAGGTTCAACTGAAGGAATATTTACAGCAAAGGTTGCAATTCCACCCTTCAAAACAGTAGATACCTGCTCTGCTATAGTAATGCCAGCTTTGTCCTGGGCCTCTGTAGTCGAGGCACCAAGATGAGGTGTGCACACTACCTCTTCAAGTTCAAAAAGAGGGGAATAACTGCAGGGCTCATTTTCAAAAACATCTATCCCTGCACCTCTTATATGTCCCTCTTTAATTGCCTCAGCAAGGTCATTTTCAACTATGATCCCGCCACGGGCTACATTAAGAACTATGGTGCCTTTTTTCATTTTGTAAAACTCATCTTTGTTAAACATCCCGATAGTATCTTTGTTTTTAGGAAGATGAATCGTAATAAAATCTGAAACCTTGTAGAGGTCTTCAAGCGTATTTGCCCTTTTTATTCCCAGCTGGTGAAACCTGTCTTCAGAAACAAATGGGTCAAAGGCAGCAACTTTCATTCCTAACCCCAGGGCCTTTTTAGCTACAAGAAATCCAATTTTTCCGAGACCAACTATGCCCACTGTTTTGCCATCCAGCTCTATTCCTTTAAATCGGGATCTTTCCCACTTACCATTCTTAAGAGACTGATTAGCTTGCGGAATTTTTCTAGCGACAGCCATAAGTAAAGCAAGTGTATGCTCCGCAGCAGAGACAGTGTTGCTCATCGGTGCGTTAACCACAATTATTCCCTTCTGGGTGGCTGCCTTCACATCTATATTATCAACACCAATTCCAGCTCTCCCAATCACCTTCAATCCATTTGCCTTCTCTATTATATCCTCAGTGAGCCTTGTGGCACTTCTTATGATTACTGCATCGTAGTTTCCTATTATTTGTTTTAGCTCTTCAGAAGTAAGTCCCTTTTTGATATCAACTTCGAAATCCTTCTCAAGGATTTCGATAGCTCCTGGAGCAATCTCCTCCGTAACTAAGATCTTTTCTTTCATTATACTCACCCTTCTTGCCTTTCTTATTGCCCGAGTGTTTTTTCTTCTATCGCTCTAGTCACTTATTAAGTCACCCTGGTGCACTTTGAACCTTGGAACACCTTAGTACACCTTAGTACACCTGAGTAAACACACCTTAGCTACATATCACAAGATTTTCTCTTGATTACAGTTTTTACTCGCAAGTTGATTAGTTATAACTCAAACAAGCTAAATGGTCTAGCTTAAATAGTTATTTTCAATGAACACCTTCTCAGCCTCAGTAATGCCTGCACCTACCTCAAATTTGTATCCCACTTCCTTAAGGGCCATCTCAAGGGCAGATATTGCGGTTATCACATCAAACATTCCAACATAACCAAGATGACCTATTCTAAATATCTTACCCTGAAGCTTACCCTGGCCCCCAGCAAGAACCACTCCATATTTCTGCCTCATTATCTTAGTAAGGGCCTTTCCGTCTATACCTTCAGGAACTACCACTGCAGTTGTTGAAAACCCTCTTTTCTTTTCATCCTTTACAAGTAGCTCTAATCCAAGCTTTTCTACAGCTCTCTGGGTTGCAAGAGCAAGGACTCTGTGTCTTTCAAATGCTTTCTCAAGCCCTTCTTCAAACAGTAAGTCCAGAGCCTTGTTTAGAGCAACTATTATGGAAATACCAGGAGTCCATGGAGTCTGAGGAGGAGTTCTAAGAGATGCCTCCCTGGCTCTTGTTAGATCAAAATAGAATTTTGGTAAGTCCGACTTTTCGATAAGACTCCAGGCTTTCTTGCTCACAGATATGAAAGCAATTCCTGTAGGAGCACTTAAGCCCTTTTGCGAGCCTCCTATGACTATGTCTAGACCCCACTCATCAGTCCTTAAGTCTGAAGCTACAAGCCCACTTATAGCATCTACTATAAGGATTGCCGGATAGTTTTTCACTATGTTACCAATGGTCTGGATATCGTTTATAGCACCTGTGGATGTCTCACTAAACTGAATCATAACTCCTTTTATATCCGGGTTTTCATCAAGAGCCTTCTTTATATCATCAGGGTTAGCAGCATCTCCCCATTCATAGTCAAGAGAGATAACATCAAGATCGAACTCCTGACTCATTTTCTTAAATCTTTCCCCGAAATACCCAATACTTACTACCAAAACCTTGTCACCTTTGCAAAAAGAATTGGTAACTGCAGCTTCCATTCCGCCAGTTCCCGAAGATGTAAGGATAAATAAGTCATTTTCAGTTTTAAACAATTTTTTTAGCTTCTCACCTGTTTCTATGAAAATTTTAGAAAACTCAGGAGTCCTGTGATGCATCAAAGGTCTTGCATGCTCCAGCAAAACTTCCTCAGATATAGGAGTTGGGCCTGGGGTCATTACATACTTTTTAATCATTTTATCCTCCATCTAGTTATGGGTTTATGTTTGAAGCCAACGCTACACTTTACTTCCCCTTTCACAAGCAATCTTGCCTGTTCGTACCAGTTCAAGGATACCATAGGGCTTCAAAAGGTCTTCCAGAGCCGAAACCTTCTTCTCGGTTCCGGTAATTTCTATCATCAACGACTTTTTACTAACATCAACTATATTTGCCCTAAAAATGTTTACTATTTCCAGGATTTCAGCCCTTGTCTTTGAATCAGCACTTACCTTTATTAGAACAAGCTCTCTTTCTACAATATTAGATGGATCAAGCTCCTGTATCTTTATAACATTTATAAGCTTGTATAACTGCTTTACAACCTGCTCTATGCTGTGTTCATCACCTTTTACCAGAAGGGTAATCCTTGAAATTT
>JACIXO010000194.1 GCA_014360385.1 Actinomycetota bacterium
TTAAATGAAATCGGAGTTTTAGATACGCCTACTCTTTTGGTCTTCAACAAAATAGATAAGGTGACTGGGGAAGTTGTAAAGAGGGTAAGGTTGAAATATCCTGATGCAGTTTTTATATCAGCACTGAAAAAGATTGGAATGCAGGAACTTTATTCAAGAATAAAAGATATAATTGAAAGCCAGCTTTTATCACTGACCCTAAAGGTTCCCTATACTGAGAGTAAAACTTTATCCTTCATTTACGAGAACTGTGAAGTTGTAGAAAAAGAGTTCCTTGAAGATGGAGTGTTACTATCAATTAGGACAGATTTTAAGTTTTACTCCAAGCTATCAAAATTTATCTATGTCAGGGCTGTAGCTTCTAAAACAAAGCAACCTCTTAAAACATAAAATCATTAAACCATTTAAAGATTTCCTGCTTTTAGAGCTTTTAGAAACTTTATTCCTTGGTTTTAAAACTATATTTCATATAAAACTTTTTAAAACTTTACTTTTTTACTCCTCGGTCCTAATCCATGTCATCATTTTTCTCAGTTCTTTTCCAACCTTTTCTATCAAATGGTCTGCTTCCTTTTTCTTCATGGCATTGTATACAGGTCTACCAGCTTTGTTTTCAAGAATCCAGTTCTTAGCGAATTCTCCAGTCTGGATATCTTCCAATACTTTTTTCATAGCTTTTCTTGTTTCAGCAGTTATGATCTTTTTACCAATAACCATGTCTCCATACTCAGCAGTATCACTAATGGATTCTCTCATTCCGGTAATTCCTCGTTCATAAATCAAGTCTACTATTAATTTTAGTTCATTTAGTACTTCAAAATATGCTATCTCAGGCTGGTAGCCTGCCTCTACGAGGGTATCAAATCCTGCTCTAATAAGTTCAGTTGTTCCTCCGCACAAAACAACTTGCTCTCCGAATAAGTCTGTCTCAACTTCTTCTTTAAAGGTAGTTGTTATAATGCCAACTCTTCCTCCTCCTATTGCTTTTGCATAGGCAAGAGCATACTTTTTTGCTTTTCCAGAGTAGTCCTGGTGAACTGCAATAATTGAAGGAACTCCACTGTTTTCTTTATACATTCTTCTTACAATATGACCAGGGCCCTTTGGAGCTATCATTATAACATCTATGTTGTCAGGTGGAATTATTTGGTTATAGTGAATATTAAATCCATGTGCAAATGCAAGTATGTTTCCTTCTTCAAGATTGGGTTCGATGTATTTATAGAACACATCCCTCTGAACGTCATCTGGAACAAGGAACATGATTAAATCAGCCAGTTTAGAAGCTTTATCTGTTGTATAGACTTCAAAACCCTTTTCTTTTGCAGCTTCCCAGGGCTTGCTTCCTTCAAGTTCACCGACAATTACGTCCATGCCACTGTCTCTTAAGTTCTGGGCGTGAGCATGCCCCTGGTTCCCGTAACCAATTATAGCAATTTTCTTTCCTTTAAGTATTTCCATATCAATGTCTTTGTCATAGTAAATTTCCGCCATTTATCCTCCTTTCATTGGGATAGGTTTTTTCTACCTATTTTAGCAAATAACTGCCGAAAGTCACATAGAAAATGTTACAATAAATATAAATGATTATTATCTACTTATCAATTTTATCAATTTTTAGGTATTGGTTTATTTGAGGGGGAGGAGAGTTGAAAGAAAGAAATGAAAGAAACGATATGGTTGAAGTAAAGATAAAATTACTCGACAAGACCATGCCTATGCCTTCTTACGCCAGGGAAGGGGATGCTGGTCTTGACCTTTGTAGTGCTATAGATTGTACTCTAAAGCCATTTGAGAGAAAAAAGATTCCCACAGGGATTAAGGTGTCTATACCGCAAGGTTATGCTGGCTTTGTTCAGCCAAGATCAGGTCTTGCAATAAACCATGGAATTGGCCTTGTAAATTCACCTGGGCTTATTGACTCCGGTTACAGAGGGGAAGTGTGTGCAATTCTTATAAATCTAGACCCTAGCAATGAATTTAAAATAAAAAAAGGAGATAAGATCTGTCAGCTTGTTATTCAGAAAGTAGAAAAAGTAAGATTAAAAGTGGTTGAGGAATTAGATTGCACTGATAGGGGAGAAGCGGGATTTGGCAGTACTGGAAGATAATTTTATTTATTTTATTATTATTATTATTTTTATGTTGCCATGATATAGACATGGGCCAATTCTGTTTTTTAAGCATACTTTGGGTAGAGAAATATGTACATATATGCTTTACATATATATACATATTGTATATAATTTTAAGAAAAGGATAATAGACAAAGTCAAAATTATAATTATGTGTTTTAAGGCAATAATAGGTGAGACAACAATATGAAAAGGATTAGTATTTTTATAAGAGATGACCAAAAGAATAGATTGGATAAAATTGCCAAAAGTAAAAAAACTTCTTATTCAGAGTTAATAAGAGAAGCCATTGATTCCAAGTTGGTTACCGAGTTTGGCAAAATTTCCAGGGATGATATTTTAAAGAAAACTTTTGGTATTCTAAAAGATAGGTTTAGTAGCGGGGTTGCAAGTGAAGAGGTTGTTGATAACTTAAGATCTGAATGGGAGCAAAGATTTGATAGAGATAAAAAACAGTAATGTTCTAATAGATACAGATATTATTATCGACCATCTTAGAGGAATTGGAAATTTTAGCAGCATTGTTGATAATACCTCAAATAATGAATGCTATATCTCGGTAATTTCAATAGCAGAAGTTTATTCTAACCTTTTTCCACATGAGTATGAAATTATGGAAATGTTATTATCTGAATTAAAGATAGTTAATATAGATCCGATCATCGCCAAATTAGCTGGAAACTATAGAATGAAATTCTACAAATCACATGGATTAAGGTTGCCTGATGCTATTATTGCAGCTACTGCTAAAATTAACGATGCTATTCTAGTGACCAAAAATGTGAAACACTATCCCATGGAGGATATACAAAAAATAACACCATACTAAACATTTCTACCTTTCTCCCTTAGGAGATAAAATAGATTTTGGATTCTATAAACAACCCTATGAACATTGTGAAAGGATTCTTAATGGGAATTATTGATAATATTCAAAAAGAAAGAGATAAAAATAGACAACGATTAATCGAAGATGCGTTAAGAGAAGCAGATAAAGTTGCTAAAATATTAGTGGAGAGATTTGGTGCAAAAGAAGTAATACTTTTTGGTAGCCTTCTAGATAAGAAATACTTTGATCAGGCATCTGATATTGATTTAGCCGTAAAAGGTTTAGGTGATAAGTATTTTCAAGCCTATGGATACTGCTTAAGAAATAGTAAATTAAATCTTGACATAAGAGCCTATGAAGATATGAATTTGAAACTAAAGAATATTATTAATGAGAGAGGTAAAAAAATATATGAAAAGTAACTCAAAGAAAGAA
>JACIXO010000195.1 GCA_014360385.1 Actinomycetota bacterium
TTAAGAGCTTAACCCTATCCCTAAAACACTTATTTTTCAGAAATACATCTATAGTTACATCCCGGTCAGCCTTTATATAGACATCTCCACCATTTTCAATTATCAATCTCTTGCAATATCCGGATAAAGCATGAGCAAGATATTCACACACAGCCCCAGCTACAGTAGCCATTGGTCCTACTCTGAATATACTAGCTTTTTGGCACATTTTTTTCACAATCGGAGGGAAATATGACTTAACCTCAACAGGAGAAAGGCTTTTCAGGAAAAGAGGATTTTTCTCAATACAAAACTCTAACTGCTCATATATTTCTTTCAGAGGATCCCTGATATTTTTACAAATATCTCTGTCACTACTGATTAGAAGATCACTATATTTATATACTACCCTGTAATTATATCTTTCCTTGCTCCTAACTCTATTCCTATAAGTACTCATGTCCAGATCAAGCTTATCAGGAATCACGCTTTCTATTTTAATATCGCTTCTGAGATACATTTTTCCCGTACTCATCATCTTTTTTACCAATCACATTATATACATTTATACATTTAATATACACTTAAGATTCTAGATATCTATTTGACCATAATTTTCATTTATACCTTATCTCTGTTTTTTCTGTTTTTTCTTTGTTTTTTCGGTTTAGTGTACTTTTTACACTTAGCTTATTTTGCATGCTTTGCTAGTAGATTTGGTATTACAAGGAAGCATTTTCAATTCCGTGATAGAGAAAAAGGTGAATCTTCAAAGAATCAGGCTTAAGTGTTTCGAAAACACGCTAGCTTTGCCCCAGCGAGGCAAAGCTAGCTCGGTTTTTTGAAAGCTTTGCTCTCCTCTTTCAAGAAGAACCATGCCCGCTTCGCCTTCAAACGGTTTTCGAAACACCAAGCCTGATCCAATAGTTCGTTTTCCATCACGTAAAAAATGCTACCGTATTGCAAAAACCAAGTTTACAAAAAAAAGAATATAATCTAAAATTCTAATCCAAGTTAATAAAATAATACCAGATTTTACCTTAAAGCTCGAAAAAGTTCTTAAATCAGGTTTTAATATCAGTTTTTAAACAATCGAGTAAAATGGCTAAATCTATTGAAGAAATAAACGAGAAAATCAAACAGGGCAAAGTAGTGGTACTAACTGCTGAAGAAATAATAGATTATGTAGAAGAGAATGGAGTCAAAAAAACCGCAAGAGAGGTTGATGTAGTTACCACGGCAACATTCGGGCCAATGTGTTCAACAGGAGCTTTTCTAAATTTCGGCCACTCCGACCCACCCATAAAGATGACCAGGGTATGGCTAAATGATGTTCCTGCTTATACTGGTCTGGCAGCTGTGGATGCCTATATTGGTGCTGCTGAACTATCAGAAACCGAAGGAATGGAATATGGTGGAGCTTATGTTATACAGGACCTAATAAGTGGAAAACCGGTGAAATTAAGAGCAACAGCCTACGGTACAGACTGTTATCCTCGAAGAGAAATAAATACATACATAACTAAAGATACTATTAACCAGGCATATCTTTTTAATCCGAGAAATGTTTATCAAAACTACTCTGTCGCTACTAACTCATCCGACAGGGTAATTTACACCTATATGGGAAAACTCTTACCTAATTTTGGAAACGCAACCTATTCCAGCGCAGGCCAGCTAAGCCCTCTTCTAAACGACCCTTATTATAGAACCATTGGAATAGGAACCCGAATTTTTCTGGCAGGTGCCCAGGGATATGTAGCCTGGTGTGGAACTCAGCATAATCCTTCAAAGGAAAGGCTTCCTAATGGCACCCCTATAGGTCCTGCTGGAACCCTCGCCCTGATTGGAAATCTTAAAGAAATGTCAACCAAATATCTAAAAGCCTGCACTTTCCACGGCTATGGGGTTAGTATTTTTGTAGGAGTGGGTATACCAATCCCTGTTATAGATGAGGAGATGGTACAATTCTTGAAAATAAAAGACGAAGATATATATACCGAAATTCTGGATTATTCTGTTCAGAGAAGGAACAAGCCTTCTTACGGAAAAGTAAACTATAAACAGCTGAGAAGTGGTAAAATTACAGTAAACGGGAAAGAAGTTCAAACAGGTTCTATATCAAGCTATTATAAAGCAAGAGAAATTGCGAATCTTTTAAAGGACTGGATAAAAGAGGGTAAGTTCTATCTAACTAATTATGTAGCTCCTCTTCCTGCTGAAGAGAGGATCAAGGGTCTCGAGATAGTAAGCCAGGAGGAACTCTACTGATGCCAAGTAAAAGACTTGTATTAACTTTTCCTGAAAACATTGTCACAAAGCCAATAACATATAAACTGGTAAAGGACTTTAACTTAGAATTCAATATCCTGAGAGCAGAAGTTACTCCAGAAATGGAAGGGAAGATGCTTCTCGAGATAAAAGGGGCCAGCGAGCAAATTGAAAAAGGCATTGAATACTTATTGAACGAGGGAGTGTCAGTTCAGGAAGCTTCAAAAGACATAACACTTGATAAAGAACAATGTGTCCATTGCGGGTTATGTGTCTCCCTGTGTATTACAAATGCCCTCAGTCTTGATGAGAAAAGTTATAAGCTTAACTTTAACAAAGAGAAGTGTATCCTTTGCGGTTTCTGCCAGAATTCTTGCCCTGTAAATGCTATAAAACTTAAAATGTGACTTCAAGTTTTCAAGATTGCTCCACAATCATACTTCATGAGATTATTTTGACGAAAATCTCTACAAGCTCAGGATCAAACTGGCTACCTGCATTTTTCCTGATCTCAGCAATCGCATCTCTCTTACAAAAGGCTTTTCTGTAAGGTCTATCGGTAGTAATAGCATCATAAGCATCAGCTATTGCAAGGATACGAGCACCCAGTGGTATTTCCTCTCCTCTGAGACCCTGAGGGTATCCCTTACCATCCCATCTTTCATGATGGTACAAGATTATGGGAAGAATGGATTTAAATTGTCCTATCTCCCCGATAATTTTAAAGGAAATCACAGGGTGTTTCTTGACCAAATCGTATTCTTCCTTGCTCAAAGTCTCCCCTTTGGCAAGTATACTATCAGGTATCCCGATTTTCCCAATATCATGAAGCAAACCTGCAATCATTACCTCTTCTACCTTGTCACTTCCCAGGCCACATTTATAGGCAATAAGCCCGGCAATATTTGAAACATTCTGAGAATGGCTCTTAGTGTATTTATCCTTAGCATCTATAGAATTTGCAAAGGCCTTTAGAGTCTGAACAAAATTCTTCTTAATATCGGATATTAATTTAAAATTCTTGATAGCAATAGCTATCCCATTCGAGAAAGTTTCAAGAAGCTCCAAATCCGAAGATGTAAATCTTCTGGGTGACGTGGTTATTGACATATTGATCACACCTAATAGCTCTCCTTC
>JACIXO010000196.1 GCA_014360385.1 Actinomycetota bacterium
ATACAGGGAATATAAATGAGAGAAATTGCCATAAATGCATAAGCAGACGCCATATTAAACTGGCTTCTAATAACATTGACCAGTCCACCTTCGGAAACTCCATATAATGTCCCAAAAGCCCCTACCACCATCTCCTTTGCAATTACTCCAAATATAAGCCCTACTGCTGCCTGCCAGAATCCAAAACCAGCCGGCTTTAAGACAGGCGCAATAAATGTTCCAATCCTTCCTATTACACTTTGTTCAGAAGCATATTCAACACCCCACGGAATAGAGCCAAGAAGCCAGATTAAAACTACTCCTCCAAATATAATTGTTCCAGCTTTTCGCAAGAAAAGTCTACTTCTTTCCCAGGTGTGGACTAATACCCCTTTTATTGAAGGGAGTCTATATGGAGGAAGTTCCATTATTAGAGGGGCAACCTCATGCCTGAACAATAGCGACTTAAATATCCTGGCCATTATGATTGCCAGAATTATTCCCAGGAGGTAAAGAGAAAAGACTACCATTCCCTGATTTTTAGGGAAAAAAGCAGCAGCAAACAAAGTATATATTGGGAGCCTTGCAGAGCACGACATAAGTGGAAGGATAAGTATTGTAAGTATCCTATCTTTTCTTGATTCAAGAGTCCTTGTTGCCATGATAGCAGGAACATTACATCCAAAGCCCAATACCATTGGTATTGAGGACTTCCCGTGAAGTCCAAACGCATGCATTATTCTATCCATCACAAAGGCAGCTCTCGACATGTAACCACTCTCTTCAAGTATAGATATTGAGAAAAACAAAATTGAAATATAGGGAAGAAAAACTATAACCGAACCAACTCCAGGTATAGCTCCATCAGAGATTAGAGAAATTAGCCAGAAAGGAGCACCCACACCCACAAGAGCCTCGTGAGAAAATGCTGAAAGAAATGTGAAAAACTTATCAATCCATCCAGAAAGAAAACCGCCAATCTTAAATACAAGCTGAAAAACAAGCCACATGAGGCACAAAAAGACCGGAACTCCCACAAATCTATTGGTAACTACCATGTCTATCTTGTCAGACAAACTCAGTCTTTCTTCCACAGTTGGTCCTTTTACCACACATTCCTTGACAAGCCCTTCAAGGAAAGCATATCTTCGCTCTATGATCGCCGTCTCTATATCATAACCGAGATGCTTCTCTAATTTCTTTACACTCGCTTCTACCATTTTCCCAATCTTTTCCCCATCTGGAAGAGACTTTGCCAGATCTAATATCTCTAGGTCTCCTTCAAGAAGCTTTACTGCGAACCACCTCAGAGGATATGCAGAAGGTATCTTCCCATCAATAAATTCGCAAATGCTTTTGATTTCCTTCTCAATATCAGGGCCATAATCTATCTTAAAAAAACACGCGGTAAGCCCTGAATCAGCTAAAAAAGAGGCTTGTGGTATTGGTTGAGCTACTAATTTTGTTGCCATTGCTGATTCTATTATTGCTTTTCTAAGTTCATCAATCCCCTTCTCCTTTGTGCCAACTGTCTTAACTATTTTTAAACCCAGGATTTTTTCCATTTTCTGCGTGTCTATGGTAATTTTCTTCCGCTCAGCCTCATCCATCATATTTAAATCAATTATCACATTTAAACCTAACTCCAGAAGCTGAGACATTATATAAAGATTTCTTGCAGGATTTGAAGCATCTACAACTGCTACGACTGCATCTACCTTTTCCTTAAGCAAGAAATCTCTTGCGATTCTTTCATCCAATGAATAATCATCCAGCGAATAAGCAGTAAGACTATATGTGCCAGGAAGGTCAACAACCTCGACATCGAATCCATTGTATTCAAACCTACCTTCTTTCTTTTCCACAGTAACACCTGGCCAATTCCCCACATATTGTCTTAACCCAGTAAGGGCATTGAAGATAGTTGACTTTCCTGAATTCGGATGTCCTGCAAGTGCAATCCTTATTTTTGTCTTTAATTTCCCTTTTATTTCACTTGTTACTTCACTTTTTGCTTTTTGAATTACACCAATTTTTCCAGGTGATTTTTCTACTTTTTCTACCTCCATCATATGTATCTCCTGTGTTGCATTGAGTCCTAAATCCTTACCTTAGTTTGAAACTATATCAACAAATATTTTACTTGCCATCCCAAAACCAATGCCAAATCTTATCCCATCTTTTGAAATTATTACAGGGCCTCTTCCAACATTGGATATCACTTTAACAGTAACCCCGGGATATATTCCCATACTGGCGAGTCTGGAAAGTAGCATTCGACCGCCTCTAATCTCTTTAATTCTTACATTCTGACCTGGTCTTACCAGTGATAATGGCATGCTCAATTCAACTCTTGTAAATAACTTCTCTAAATAATTTTAGGTAATTACAAATAATTCAAAATACTTCAAATATC
This sequence comes from Actinomycetota bacterium, assembly GCA_014360385.1. Classification (GTDB taxonomy): domain Bacteria; phylum Actinomycetota; class Humimicrobiia; order Humimicrobiales; family Humimicrobiaceae; genus JACIXO01. Next base: position 2,396 of record JACIXO010000196.1, read on the forward strand.
TCAAACCCTTATAAATAAAGCCTCTACCGATGGATCATGAATATCATGAATAAATGATTATGAATAAATAATTAGCGGTATTCCTCCTTTCTAACAATTCTTTTCTTTGCCGTTATTTATTTTTCCTTTTTTTACCTCTTCCCTTCTTTTCCTGCAGTAATCCGGTAGCTCTCCATACTTTACGTAATAATGAAAACTGGAAAGCCACATTGGTTCCCTCTCAGGATGGCTTTCTACAAATTCAACAAACTTCAGCAAGTGATCCAAAGTTTTCTTGCTCAAATAGTGCTCGATTGCACATGCATCTTGAGTAGCTGTTTCTAAATCTACACCAATAATCCTGTTAAAAAACCCTGCCAGCATTTTGTGCCTCCGATAGATTTCTCTAGCTATTCTTGTCCCCTTCTCTGTAAGCTTAATATAACCATAGCGCTCATACTCAACCAGATCTCTTTCAGCCAAGCTTTTAACTGATTCTACTATAGAGGGGGCTTTCACATTAAGTAATTTCTCTATGTCTTTTACTCTTACAACTTCTTTTTCAAGACCCACTCTAAGAATCGCTTCTAAATAATTTTCTAATCCTGGAGTTAATACATCCACCTAAATCACCTCATTATATGTTAGGTACATAAAACTTTGTTAGGTAATCCTAATAATAAACTCCAATTTTTTTATTGTCAATATTTTTTAATACTACAAAATAGCCAGACTGCATATAAAAAAATCCACAATCTCTCATAAAAATCTTAAATAAGCCCTAAAATGAAATACAGACTATCTAGTGATATAATTAGATGCTTTTTTAGGAAGGATAACCTTAGGAAAAAGATCATCAAAAGTGTTCTTAAAACGTTATAATTATGCTACAAACTTTTAACAATTGCATTGGCTAAAAAACTAAGACAAACTAAAAAACCTAGTATGCTATGGAATACCCAAATAACCAA
>JACIXO010000197.1 GCA_014360385.1 Actinomycetota bacterium
GTTTATTTTGTAAGCATATTCACCAAAACACTTCTTAATAGCTCTAGTTTCAACTACATCATTAAGTGGAGTAGAAGTCCCATGAGCATTTATATAATCAACCTCATCCAAGCCAACTCCACCTTCTTCCAGACAACTCCTCATACACCTTGCCACATTTATACCTGATTCCTCAAGAGCAGTTATGTGATAAGCTTCGCCGGAAAGTCCATAACCAAACATCTCTGCATAAATTCTGGCACCTCTTTCTATAGCATGTTCCAGATCTTCTAATATCACAATACCACATCCCTCGCCCATTACAAATCCATCTCTGTCCCTGTCAAAAGGCCTTGAAGCCCTTTCGGGCTCGTTATTCCTAGTAGAAAGAGCACGCATAGCAGAGAATCCGGCCATTCCAAGAGGTGTGATGGAAGCTTCACTTCCTCCTGCAATCATGACTTTGGCTACCCCTCTCTTTATGAGCTCAAAAGCATCTCCGATAGCATTGGAGCCAGCAGCGCAAGCTGTTGTGGTACAGCTCACAGGCCCTTTAGCTCCAGTAAAAATAGATACCTGACCAGCTGCCATGTTACTTATCATCATGGGTATAAGAAAGGGACTTACTTTGTCTGCTCCTCTTCCCAGTAAACACTTGTGCTGCTCTTCCAGAGTAGCTAGGCCTCCAACACCACTCCCAACATAAACTCCCACTAATGTTTCATTTTCAGAAGTTATTTTTAGCTTACTATCCTCCAGAGCCATAAGAGCAGCTGCAACTGCAAATTGGGCAAATCTATCCATACGCTTAGCCTGCTTATTCCCCATATAAGAAGTAGGGTCAAAATTTTTGATTTGTGCAGCTATTTTTGAGTCTATTTTCTCGACATCAAATGTTTCTATCCTGCTAACACCAGATTTTCCAGAAATAAGATTGTTCCAAAATTCCTCAACACTCAAGCCTATAGCTGAAACAACACCCATGCCAGTTACCACTACTCTTCTATTCTTTGAAGTGCATACAATGTTTTTTGGTACTCCTTTCATACCTACCCTTTTCTAGTGAATATTTGTTTATCATCAACTTTTGTTTATCTAGCGATATTTTTTTACTATCAAAAAGTCAGATACCCATCCCGCCATCTACATTTATAACTGAACCAGTTATATAATTGGAATCTTCGCTTGCAAGAAATAGAGCAACACTTGCCACATCATCAACACTCCCGAGCCTTCCCATCGGTATGAGGCTAAGTAGCTTTTCTTTTATCCTTTCATCAAGCTTTGCAGTCATCTCTGTCTCTATATAACCCGGTGCAATAGCATTTACTGTAATGTTTCTTCCTGCAAGCTCCTTTGCTAAAGATTTAGTAAGTCCCACAATGCCCGCTTTAGATGAAGAATAATTACATTGACCTACATTTCCATGAAGTCCTACAATTGAAGAGATATTTATGATTTTCCCTTTTCTTTCCTTCACCATATTTCTGACAACATACTTTGAACATATGAAAGCCCCTGTCAGATTCACTTTTATAACTTTCTCCCATTCATCAAGACTCATTCTCAGTATCAGGTTATCATGAGTAATTCCTGCATTATTTACCAGTATATCAATTCTTCCCTGCTCCCCTACGATTTTATCTACTAGCTTTTTTACTTCTTCTTCATTTGTTATATCTGCTTTAAAGAAAAATGCTCTTCCCTCGCCAAATATTGATCTAAATTCTGCCTCAGTCTCTCTTCCTGAAACTTCATTTACATCTACTAAGTAGACTACTGCACCTTCTTTTAAGAATTTCTCGCAGATTTTCTTTCCGATACCACGAGCTCCTCCAGTAACCATTGAAATTTTATCTTTAAGTCTCATTTTATAATCTCCTCCTATTTTTTACCTATTTTTGTTTTACCTACCCATTTTTTTACCTACCTATTTTCGTTTTACATTCATTTGTTTTACTCTATTCTTCTTATGACTTTTGAACTTTGCACTTAAGTGTCATAACGAAATCCGTTAGGCAAAAACACATCTTAAGTTTTCAATATCCTCCCACTTGTCAGTGCTGAAAACCTTGATATTGTCATTACCGTTTCTGCTTGCTATTCTCTTTATGAGGTTTGATAAGACTTTTGCCGGGCCTACCTCAATGAATATTTCAGCTCCCTGCTTCAAAAAATATTCAACGCTTTCCACCCATCTTATAGGCTTAGTTAGCTGGTCTACAAGAATCCTTTTAATGTTCCTTTTATCTATAAAAGAAACCTCAATGGTAGAGAAAAAAGGTAAAACAGGGTCACTAAAACTTACATTTTCCTCAATGAACTTATCAAGTTTTTGTGCTACCCCACTCATTAGTGGACAATGGGATGCAACATTTACCTTCAATGGGATTATCTTTCTTATACCTCCCTTTTTAAGCTCACTTAATTTTGCTATAACTTTTTCAATTTCAAACTCATAACCACTCAAAACTATCTGGGAGTAATCATTATAATTAGCTATAAAAACCTTATAAGGTGCAACATCATAAATTACTTCTCTTATCAAATCCAGATCCAGGGTCTCACCAATAACTGCAGCCATCATTCCCTTACTCTCAGTATCACTTGAATTCATAGCATTCATAATACTACCCCTATAGGCAACTAACTTCGCTCCATTTTCGTAATCAAAAACCCCAGCAGCATAGAGCGCACCGTACTCACCAAGGCTATGCCCAATAACAGCAAAAATATTTTCTTTTTTTAGTCCCAGTCTATTTATAAGAAAATCGTAGGTTGCACACTCGAGCGTAAAAATAGAAATCTGAGCAAATTCAGTAAGTTCGAGAGGAGCTATATTTCTACTACCAGCATTATTGTTGCCATGATTACTATGAATCTTACCATAATTGGTACCATGAGCCTCGCCATAGATTATGTCCAAAAGAGACCTGCCAACAATATTGCTGGATACGTCCAGATACTTCTTATAGTTTTCGTCTCTTTCTAAAAGCCACAAACCCATTTGCTGGTATTGAGACCCCTGTCCCGGGAAGACCAAAACCAGTTTTTTCGCCTCAGCCAACCTATCCTTTTCCTCCATTTCTACTTATTTCTTTTCCATTTTCTCTTTATTTCTTTCTCTTTATTTATTTCTTTCCTCTGTTTCTTTTTATCTTTGTCTTAAAACAAACTTTTATTTTAACTTAAAGCAAACATTATTTCAGTTCTGCACACAAGTTCCCCATCCACCTTGGCAGTTCCTACTGCCTTTCCTATATTTCTCTTAAAACCTTCCATCTCTACTTCAATCACAAGTTTATCTCCTGGCCTTACAATCCTCTTAAACCTGGTCTTATCTATCCCTGCAAA
>JACIXO010000198.1 GCA_014360385.1 Actinomycetota bacterium
AAGGCCGAAAAAGAACCTTCGTCTATACTTTTTGCAATACTGGCTAAATTTAGAGCTATATCTCCAATTTTCAAGTGCTCAAAAATACTAGTTAATATTTTCAATGATGTTATATCTGGATGCTTTTCTCGTTTAAAAATTTCATCAATTGCCAAAGAAACTTTTTCTGCTGGGTTGATTGATCTCTCAAAATTTTTTTTGGGAGGAATTTTAATTTCACTAAAAATTCCAATCTTTTTCGCAATAGCAATAAGTGCATTCACATTATTTCCAGAACTATTATCCAAATCATGAATCACTTGAATAATATCTAAGTCTTTCGGTAAATTTTCTTCTTTCCCTTCTGGCCGAGTTAACCAATACACAGTAATCCTTTCATTTATAGATAATTCTCTAATTATAGGCATAATATCTATTTCATCTCTTCCACTATAACCTATAAAAACAATATTAGCTTTATCTAAAAGCAATGGTAATATATAGGAAATACTTTCTCTCCATCGATCAATACTCTCTTCTGTAAAAACAATAGTTTTTTCTACAGAACAGCAACCATGCAATTTTACGATAGGTTTCTTCTTTAAATTTTTTGATAAAGCAGTGTTTGAAATTAAATCTTCTATCTCTCCCTTCTTAATATTTTGAATAAGAAAAGTTTCGCAGTTTGATCTAAAACAGACTTTAAAAGCCTCTTCTAATAAAAGGTCATAATTGGTAGTGATGACTTGCCTAACAAATCCCTCTCTAACTAACAATGCAATAATGTTATGGTTAATGTTATATAATTTATTAGCCCCTATCCCATACAAATCTAAGATAAAATAAGAGAAATTAGCAATACTACGATAAAAAAAACTCATAAAAGTTTCAAAAGGAATTTCACTAAAAATCGAGCTGTATTTCCCATCAACGAGATAATCTTTGTATTCAAGAACTTTGTTTTTGTAATTTTTGTTTAACTTAGAACTTCCATAATAAGCCAAACGTTCAACCAAGATGGATTTTATCATCTTAACCGATGGAAGATTAGATGGATCTTTATAAGAAATAGCAGAACCCGCAAAGATTATCCAAGGTTTATCTTTTTCCCTAACAAATTTATTAGCTAAATCAAGCGAATTTATTTTATCTAATATCATATTATTTTGTACTATCTAATCTTGGCGTTTACGATTTGCTACCTTTAAAGCAAAATAATTAAAAACACCCTTTAAGCTTTTAAATCTTTTAAGTCAGTTAAACTGTATAGTTTATCATTGTATATTTCGGTGAAATCTGCCACCTATTCCGTTTTAAACCTGCCACTTTTATCTTCTCTTAAATTTTAAAAAGAGCTAATCAAAAAGTGGTAAACTTTGAACCTTCTAATTTTTGTATATTTTCCTTGCAGAAGGTCCATTAAGTTCAATCTTAATACAGTTGTGTATAATTCTATCACATATTGTGTCAGATATAGTAGGATCCCCAATAACATCATACAAGACTGATACTGGAAGCTGGCTTGTAATAACAGTTGATCTTATTCCGTGTCTATCCTCAAGTATTTCAAGAAATATAAGTCTTGATACAGTATCTAACTTTTAAAGTCCAAAATCATCGAGTATTAAAACATCCTGCTTTTCTATTGTTCTTATCTTTTTAGATATGACCCATCAGCTTTCTTTAACTTTAACACTCGAATTAGTTTATTAAAGTTAAAATAGAGAGTCTTGTTACCCGTATATACAGGCTTTATGGCCTACTTTGCTGTAGTTATGAAGCTTTTTTGCCAACTCCAGTGGGCCCAGTAACAATATCTCTTCTATTTGTGTGGAATATCTAAATTTAGCCTTCTTTATTAGTTTTTCAAGTTTTCTATTGTGCCTGTACTTCCATTTTTAGCATCTACTATATGGGCAAGTAGCTCCTGGTTTGAAAGTTATTGTATTCCTACATCCATAGCAGAATTTAGGGCTCTTACCATTCCATGTAGTTTTAGTTTTTCAAGCTTTTCAATTGATGAAGAAATACCACAATTTTTTCACCTCCAATCTAATTGTAATAGGCAGCACCACGAATATTCTCATGGAGCGGAAAGAATACTTTCTTTTCTCTCTTCTACCTAAAGTCCTTTATCCAAGATGTTTTTTACTGCATTGTATGAATAAAGCCTAATCTTTATAGGTAAGTGCTTTCACATTCGGACCTGCTTTAGCTACCCATCTAGCTATTCTTTCAGGGCTTCATTCAAGATAATATCTGTGATGTGCCGGCATATGATCTTTGTTTGTAGTATATCCACCAGGTTTTCTATCTCGTACATGCTGTGCAATTCTTATGTTGTCATAAAAAACCTAAACAGAAGTGCTGCTATAAGTAAGTTTTACTTTCTTACCTGAAAGCCTATAAGGTATGCTTTAGTAATGTCTATCACAAGATAGATAGGTATGATAATTAAATGTAACTTTAAAAGAGCATATATTTTTAAATTCGTACCTTTTGCTTGGCAGGGGTTTTAATTTGTCCTTTTCAATTTCTGAAAACAGGCTTTTTCTTCTTGTATTAAGTCTTTGAAATATTGTGTTGTTATGCTTTTCTAAAAGACTGTCCATAGCTTCGTTTAACTAAGCTATGGAATGAAACAGTCTTGTATCAGAAATACCTGTTAATGTTTTTGTATTTAAGTCTGCTAGCTTTCAAGTCAATAATATACTGGGATACAACCGGTCTTGAGACATAAAGTGCAAGCTGCTATTTTTCTTATACTTAGTCCATCTTCGTACAGTCTTATTATTTCCTTAATTTTACCCATGCGTATTCTCCTTTTTGCCATATGCTTTACTCCTATCCTTAAGATTTCTAAATAGATAGAAGTAAAGTTTAAATTACTTGTCACCTTGTTTTAAAAATATTATTCCGTTTGAAAGCTACCACCTATTCCGTTTTTGGCCTAGAAAGTGGTAAACTTTTATACGGAATTATTGACAGGTTTATCGCGTAATGGGTGATAGGTTTGAAGCGGAATCTACATTATTAAAGTTCTTGACGATAAACCTAATTTCCTAATAAGAAAATTAGTTAGAATTGAAATAAACAATCTTCCAGCAAAAAGAAAAAACACTAAAGAAATATAAAAGAACTATCAATATCCTTGAAAAGGAAAAAGTTTCATATAGATATCCCACGACTATTATAATTATATAATTATTATGTTTATACCTACAGCCTTAAATATCCTAAAGTAATAGCCAGAACCCCTATTAGATATAATCCCAGTTATATAGCTTGTAAGATCCCAAAAAACATAAGGTGAGAATAATAAAAATAGTTGAGTAG
>JACIXO010000199.1 GCA_014360385.1 Actinomycetota bacterium
CAATTTTAAGCTCTAGTTATAAGTTTTTGTATTTCGTACCACGTTAATTATACACGAAAAATTGAAATAGTCTGGAATTATATGAACTTCTCCTTCTGGTAGCTCTCTCAATCACTTTCTTAAATCCTCTACAACCACATCCTCTTCCGTAGAATCTATAACCAAAATTTCAGCCTTTCTCCCTTTCTCCTCCTGAACTGTTCTTGACAAACCACCTAAAAATTCATAGTAATGGTCAAGGTCTGTAACTTCATATTCTGTGTTATCTCTTTCCTGGGTTACAATCTCGATAGATTTAAGTGCATTAGAGAATGCCAATTCCCTCTTTTCTATTTTTCCTCTAAAATAGGCGTAACTCATACTATCCTCGTAACTTTTAACTAAATCTTTCTCATCCTTCCATGCACCACCCTCAACTAATGTTCTCATTGAGGTTGCATATTCATCTCATCTATTCCGCATATCAATTCCAGGATTAAACAAGAAACAGAATCTATGTTGGAAATATTGTAACTTCCTATTGCATTTTTAAAAACTGATAGTATCATAATCACTTCGTAAACATAAAAATGAAGCATTTGGAGCATTTTTGCTATCTGGAATCAATTGATGGTGAAAGATTCCTATTTTCGTGACACTATGATTGGATTACTGTAACTTCATCAACATTGTAAACCCTACAAAAACTGAAAAAAGAGAGAGGCTATGAGTGCTACAAATAATATGAGCGTTTTGGTATGGTCAGTAATAATTTTCATATCCATTCTGATACAGGTCCTCATCGGCACTGTAAGGCTAATTGTAATGGTCAAAAACAAAAAGGCGCTAACTACGATAATTGGCTTTTTTGAATCTGCAATAGCTCTTACGATTGCCATAACAGTTATATCCCATGCTGTTAAAGAAGGAATAAATATCTATATAATTCTATCTTATTCTGCTGGATTTGCTCTAGGTTTATATGTAGGGATGATAATTTCACGATTGGTATCAAAAGATATATTAAGTGTTAACATATTTTCCAAAGCCCACAGCGACGCAATCGAAAATTATCTTAGGAGCAAAGGTTTTGGGGTAACTTGCTATAATGGAAGCGGAAAAGATGGCAACATAAAGGTGTTACATGTTATATGTAAAAAGAATAATTTTTCTGAACTAAAATCATTTGTGGAGAGGGTAGATTCAAGAGCTATGGTTACAATCCACTCTCTTGAAGGACTTAGTGGCGGCTTTATTTACGATATTAAAAGTAGAATATAGTTCTCTGACTATCACTATATTACTACACTAGATTACTACACCAGATTGTTTCTTTTAATTACACTTACCACATAATCAACTGCCTGTTCTGGAGTATCCACAATTTTATATAGCTTTTTATCCTCTGGACTAATCGCAGCATGTTTGTCACACACACAGCCACTCAGCCACATGCACAAATCCTTCCAGTAAGCATTATCATAAAGTGCTATTGGAAAATGTTCAATCTTACCAGTCTGGGCAAGTGTTAGTGCCTCAAAGAGTTCATCCAGAGTACCAAAACCACCAGGAAAAATAATATAGCCTACTGAATATTTTACAAAAATCATTTTTCTAACAAAAAAGTAATGAAAATTAAGCGATATATTTTGATAGGGATTAGATTCCTGTTCGTTAGGAAGCTCGATGTTGCAGCCAATAGAAAGACCACCAGCCTCAAATGCCCCCTTATTTGCAGCTTCCATTATACCAGGACCACCACCGGTAATTACTCCCAAGCCTTTCTTTACCAGCAAAGCTGCCGTTTGTTGAGCAGCCTTGTAATAGTAATTCTCAGGTTTGGTTCGCGAAGAACCAAAAATGGAAATGCAAGGTCCCACTCCTGCTAACGCATCAAACCCATTAACAAACTCACTCTGAATGCGAAGTACTCTCCATGCATCAGTGTGGATAAAACTGGAATCTACTACTTTACGCTGAAAAAGGTCACGGTCTTCATGTCTACGGTGTCGCTTTTTGTTAGTTGAGTGCATTTTTTCTCCTCAAATACAAAGTAGTTAAAAACCAAGAATAAAAAGTCAGCTACTCCCGACCCAAATAAAATCCAAATAATTTTTTATAGAATTAAGATTTAATTTTGCAATCCTTCAAATTTTAAGTTTAACAGAATAATGTTCAACAATAAAGCTCAATTATGCCCAAGCAAACCCAATTTGTTATATCATCAACCATACTACATCAGAATAATCAATTATTAATAATATACTCACAAACCATATCCCCAACCTCGCTAGTAGTGTATCCCATCTTTCCTGCACTTAGGCTTTTTAGCCTGGTGCACACATAGGAAACTGCATCTTCTATAGACTTGGCTGCTTCCTTTTCCCCTAAATGTTTTAACATCATTCTTGCTGCTTCAATAGCCGCAAGTGGATTTATTACATTTTGTCCAGTATATTTCGGAGCAGAACCTCCTATAGGCTCAAACATAGAAGTTCCATCTGGATTAATATTTCCGCCAGCTGCAATACCCATTCCTCCCTGTATTATTGCTCCAAGATCAGTAATTATATCTCCAAACATATTTGAAGTAACAATTACGTCATACCATTCAGGATTTTTTACCATCCACATGCAGGCTGCATCAACATGGTTGTAGTCTGTCTTAATATCAGGAAATTTAGAAGCCATTTCCATAAATGCTCTATACCAGAGATCCCCGACATAGGTTAAGACATTAGTTTTATGAACTAAAGTTAATTTTCCCGGTTTTCCCTCTTTTTTCCTTTCTCTTGCTAGATTAAATGCGTACTCTAAACACCTATCAACCATCTGCCTATCGTAGAGCATAATCTGGGTAGCAACCTCGTATGGAGTATTTTTCCTTGTTATTCCCCCATGCCCTGTATATAATCCCCCTGTATTTTCTCTAACTACCACAAAATCTATCTCAGAAGGACCTTTATCCTTTAAAGGGCAATCAACACCGGGGTAAAGCTTTACTGGTCTTAAGTTAATATATTGATCAAGAGAGAAACGAAGCTTCAATAAAATTCCAACTTCCAGAATACCAGGAGCTACATCAGGGTGTCCTATTGCACCAAGATATATAGCCTTAAATCTTTTTAGCTCATCTATCGCAGAATCTGGAAGTGTCTCTCCTGTTTTTAAATACCTATCTCCTCCAAAGTCATAATCATGAAATTCAAAACTTATATTGTATTTTTCCCCTACTGCCTCGAGTACTTTTTTACCTTCCCTTACGACTTCAGGTCCTGTACCATCTCCTGGTATAACTG
>JACIXO010000002.1 GCA_014360385.1 Actinomycetota bacterium
CTTATCTCCAGTTACTATCCCAGACTTTGTGGTATAGCTACTTTTTGCGAGGAGGCAAGAGAATTTATTAAAAAAGCTAATCCAGATAGAGATGTTTTAATAATTAGTCACAAAGATGGTGAGGGTAAAGGAGTTTTTCCTATAATTGATATCACCAATAGGTTCTGGTGGAAACCTGTTGCTGAGAAGATAAAAGAGCTCTCACCTTATGTAGTTCATATTGAGCACGAATATGGTTTGTATGAATATGTAGACGAAAGAGGCATTGGTGACAGAAATGAGGGTTTTATTGAGCTTTTGGGAGCAATTAGTGAATATCCTATTGTGGTAGAACCTCATACAATCCATGGGAGATTAAGAGAATTTGAAGAAAATTTTGTTTACCAACTTTGCAAATATTCGGATATAGTTTTGTTTAAGAGTGACTACCAGAAATGGAGGCTTGAGTGGACATTCAGTCAAAAGAACTGGAAAATACCTACTAATATAATGGTAGTTCCCCATGGAGCAAGACCTGACCGCTACTGGAGTGAAGATGAGGTTTCAAGACTTAAAGAGGAACTCGGTCTGACCAAACTCCCTTATCTAAGTCAGAATCTTGTAGGTCTTGTAGGATGGATACAGTCTAACAAGAGATGGGATATTTTAACTTCAATGTGGGAGGAAATTGTTAAAGAGATTGAAAAAAGAAGCGGCCAGGCATGGGATTTATTGGCGGCTGGAGCCTATAGAGATCCGAGACACTATAACGAATATAAAAAGTACAGAGAAGAGGTTGAGCTGCTTGAGAGGAAGGGTTTTGCTCATTATTATGAGTTTATTCCAAGAGGGGAACTATACTATAAAGTTATGGCGGTCTGTGATTTTGTGGTTCTGCCTACGGTAGATGAAACTCAGTCAGGAACTCTTGCCAGGATTATTGCCTTAAATAAGCCTTTTATAACTACTGCCCCTGTAGAAGGTTTAACTGCCCAGGCTCTCGAAAGTGGAGGGGGGCTTTTGTTTACGAATAAAGAAATGCTGAAAGAACATGTAATAGAATTGGCATGTAATGAAAATCTTAGAAAAAAGCTTTCAGAAAACTTAAGAAGATATTTGAAAGAAGTAGTTTCATGGGAGATTGTAGCTCAAAAGTATAACAAAGCATATGAGTATGCGAGACGTAAAAAAATAGAGCGCCGTGAAGTGATTATACCTCCTGAGTTTTAATTCAAGTTTGTATTAAAGTTCTACTTTAAGTTTTGTTTCAAAAACTATATCCAAACTATATCATTAGTTTGCTTCATAGCTCTCTTATATAAATAGCTAATTAGTTCTTGCTGAATGGTTCGTTATTTTCTAAAAAGTTTGAATTCATTGAGCACAAAATTTTTTATTTTTTTAAATTTTAGCCAATTATCCAACAAGAACTGATTAAGCTTATTTCAGCAATTAGTTTAACAGCCATTTTTTACTGGTAAGGTAGGGTCTGGAAGTAAGAGTTTTTCAGGTCTTCATAAATTTTTACTGTATTTTTAGCTACTATGTCCCATCTCAATTTAGAATTTACTCTTTTTAGCGCTTCTTCTGATAAGCTATTTCTTAACCTATCGTCAGTTAGAATCTTAACTATGTTATTGACATAGTCTTCATCTGTCTTTGATATTAGACCACATCTACTTTCTTTAAATATCTCTGTAAAAACTTTAAGGTCTGAAGTTACCAGTGGAATTCCAAAGGCTAAAAAATGAGCCATTATTCCGCTCTGAGATGAAACTTTGTAAGGCAGGACTGCCACATCTGCACTGCTTACGAATGTGTCAAAAACTTCTTGAGGAAATTTAGACTTAAAAAATTTTATACTGTCTTTTGCAGGAGATTCGTTGATTAGCCTTACCAGCTTTTCGGTGTAGTCAATGTTTTCATTTAGCCTTATATCTCCTGCTACTACTAAAATGCTTTCTTTTACTTTTTCTTTTATTTTAGGGAAAAGCTCTATGATTGTTTCAAAGTTTTTCGAAGGTCTGAAATAGCCCAGCAACAATATTACTTTTTTTCCTTCAAGACCAAGTCTTAATTTAGCGTCAGGGATTTTCTCTACCTTTCTTACTCCATGTGGAATTACAGTAATATTATCAAAATGACCTATGTGTTTTTCGATGCTCTCTAATTGATAATTTTCGTGAACTATTATTTTGTCCCCACTTCTTATGAGTGCTTCAGTTAAAAGTTTATTTTCTGAAGTAAAGCTATCGTACACTGTATGCATGGTAATTACCACAGGAGTTTTTGAAAGCTTTAGCTGATAAATAAGTGGTATAACATTAACTCCTCTGTTGGGCCCAAATAATCCAAATTCGTGCTGTATATGAACAACTTCAAGGCCAAGCTTGATAGCTGTATTGAAAATCTTGTATGCCAAGTCGGGGTCCTGACTATTATATACAGTATGTACTCTTTCTCCTAAAGCTCCGTATTCACTGATTATATGGACTACATGGTTCAATTTTTTAATTTCATCAGTAAGATATTTGGTGTAAGTTGCAATTCCGCACTCTATTGGCGGATAAGTAGATATAAATCCTATTCTCATGGTTTTTTTTCTCTTCCTCCTTATTTGGATTGAAATTTTTAAGATATTAAATTAAGATACTAAATTTTACCAAATTATTTTTGCTTTTTTTAGAGCCTTAAGCGTGCCTATAGATTTTTTGGGTTGCTTTTTAGGATTTTACTCCTATAATTTTAAAAACTACAAAGGATTGTAAACTGGTAAAGGAGTGAGGATTGGGTTGGATAAAAAAGTACAATTTAACAATCAATATTTTGTTCTGGCTGTTAGCAGTTTGTATATGTTCAGTAATTATATTATGGAAAGTAAATCCAGATTTGTTAAAACCGGGCGTAGACTCTATTTTCCATGCTATGTATGAGAACAGGGTAATTGTAGAGACTAGACCTGTGGTCGTTAAGGAGGTAGAAGAGGTAGAGTGGTTCTATTTTATAGCTACAGGTTACAGTGCTAACGACCCTAACCAGGGAACTGATAATACTACTGCAACCGGAAGTAAAACCAGGGAAGGTATAGTTGCAGTAGATCCAAAAATTATCCCTCTTGGCACGAGAATTGAGATCAAAGGTATGGGAACATTTGTTGCCGGGGATACTGGAGGCAAAATTAAAGGTAACAGAATTGATATCTTTTTCAGCTCGAAAGAAGAAGCGAAGAGATTTGGCAAGAAGGGAGTCTGGATAAGGGTTTTGGAGAAAGATATTGAACTAGCAGAGACGTACTCTTAGAGTTAGCTGTCTTTCCTGGAAACATGTATCCAACTTTGTGTCTTCCGGTGAAGATGTCTACGAGCTTTGCCATATTTTGGTTAGTTTGGAGCTTGTGTTTTTTGATTAATTTTAATTATATTGGTAAGAGCCTCGTAAAACTTTCTTGCTTTTTCCTTATTGATCTTCCCTATGCTGAATGATTGGTTCTTGGCGTTTGTTATTGTTAGGCTCGAAAAAAGAAGCCCCTCGCTTAGAGACACCTTTGCTAGGTAAGGATAGGTAGCTATAAATTTCTTATCGATGTTAATGTTTGACTTGAAATAGAAGCACAGTTTTCTATCCGTTAGAACAAGGTAGCCTTCAACCAGATTGTTAAGAATCCCTCGAGAACTGAGAACTGTGTGTTCGGAAGGTTCTAATAAATATTCAATTTCTCTAAGCATTAGATCTTTCTTGTCTGTTTGTTTGGGTTTTTCCATGTCCTGTCTCCAACTTTAATTTTTTAGTAGATTTAACCATAAAAATTTTGAATATTCAACTAGAAACACACTTAAAAGTCCCTGAATTCTAGAGATTTTTGAAGAATCAGGCTTGGTGTTTCGAAAACACGCTTGCTTTACCCCAGCGAGGTAAAGCTAGCTCGGTTTTTGAAGGCTTCGCTCTCCTCTCTTAAGAGGAACCATGCCCGCTTCGCCTTCAAACGGTTTTCGAAACACTTAAGCCTTATCCAATAATTTGTTTTCAATCACGGAAAAAAGAAATGCTACCCTTATTGAACAATTTCTTGATTTTTGAATAATATTCTGTATTATTTCAACTTAGTGAAACCCTCAGGCGTCTTGTCATAAACTTGCTTTCTAAGTAGCTTAGAGATTAACAATGGAAAGAGATTAACAATGGAAGATTTTATTTTTTATAATCCTACGAAGATTATATTTGGAAAAGGCACCCACAAACTCGTCTCTAGGGAGATAAAGCCGTATGGCAACAGGGTTCTATTCGTTTACGGTAAGGGAAGTATAAAAGAAACAGGTCTTTATTCTGAGATTGTAGACCAGCTCAAAATCCAGGACATAGAATTTTTTGAACTCTCAGGTGTAAAGTCAAATCCAGAGCTTGGTCTTGTCAGAGAAGGAATTGAAATCTGCAGAAGAGAGAAGCTTGGTTTCATACTTGCAGTTGGCGGAGGGAGTGTCATAGATACCGCAAAAGCTATAGCAATAGGAGTATCCTATTCTGGAGATGTATGGGATTTTTTCATAGGTAAGAAAGCTCCCACTACGTCGTTGCCAGTTGGAATTGTTCTTACTATCCCAGGATCTGGGAGCGAAGCAAGTGATGCGTCTGTGATAACACACGAGAAATCGAAAGTGAAAAAGAGTGTTCATAGCCTTGTTATGAGACCCAAATTCTCTATTCTTAATCCCGAGCTTACTTATACCTTAAAACCTATCCAGCTCTTTTATGGAATATCTGACACCATTGCCCATGTCTTTGAGAGGTATTTTACGCCAACAAAATACGTGGATCTAACTGATAGATTGTGTGAGGCTACCATAAAATCGGTGATGGTTAATGCATTACTTATAAAATCAAATCCCGATGACTACCATCCAAGGGCTGAAATTATGTGGGCTAGCACCATGGCTCACAATGACATATTGAGTGCTGGAAGAGTTGGCGATTGGGGTTGCCATAAAATATCCCACGCTATAAGTGCTATTTACGATACTCCACATGGTGTCACCTTTTCGGTGATTTTCCCCGCATGGATGAAATATGTTTACCGGCATGATGTAGCAAGATTTCGGCAGTTTGCGTTAAGAGTATTTGATGTGGAACCAAACTTTGGCTCAGATGAGAGCATAATTCAGGAAGGAATTGCCAGGCTCGAGAAATTTTATGAAAGTCTTGGATTACCCTTGACTTTGAAAGATATTGGAGTATTCGAGGATAAATTTGAAGCAATTGCAGAAAAAAGTGTGGAGTTTGGAGCTGGAAGATTTTTTGAGTTACAGAAAGAGGATGTTTTGGAAATACTAAAGCTTGCTAACTGTTAGTTGACTATTATGCTTATGCTAACTTAACTTATAGGTGTAGGCGTCTACGGTCTTAATGGAGTTTAAGGAGCTATCAATGATAACGTCATACAGGATGACACCTAAACGAAGATTTTTATCAGCGCTATTTGGTGGGAGAGTAGACAGAACGCCTGTGGGTAGCGCAACATCAGTTGCAACAGTTGAACAGGAAGAGATGACCGGCTGTTATTTCCCTGAAGCCCATGTGGATGGTGTAAAGATGGCACATCTGGCTGCAGGGGCCTACGAAATACTGGGTTATGACTGCATAATGCCAGTCTTCAGTGTTGTAGCTGAGTCAGCTGCTCTGGGGTGCGAGATAGACTGGGGCGATAAAGAAAATATGCCAATCAACCGGTCCTCTCCTTGGAAGGAACCGGAGGACGTTGTTATACCTGATGACTTTCTCGAAAGACCTACAACGAAAGCATGTCTGGATGCAATAAAAATATTAAGGAAAACATATGGCGATAGGGTAGCTATTATGGGAAAAGTAATGGGACCCTGGACTTTAGCATATCATATGCATGGGATCCAGGATTTTCTAATGGAGACAATAACAGAACCCGAGAAGGTTCGTCTTTTCCTGACAAAACTCAAAGAAATAACTATTCTTTTCGGAAAAGCTCAGATAGAAGCTGGTGCAGATGTTCTATGTGTTGCAGACCATGCAACTGGTGATCTTGTTAGCGCTAAGACATATTTTGACTTCCTGCTGCCTCTTCACAAAGAGTTGACTCTTAAGATTGGATGTCCAATGGTCCTTCACATTTGTGGTAATACATTGGATCGTATGAAATACATAGCTGAATCAGGATTTGATTGTTTCCATTTTGATTCAAAAGTTGATGCAAAAGATGCAGTAAAGGAAATTGACGGCAAAATCTCGCTAATGGGTAATGTTAATAACCCTGAAGTTTTGCTTAATGGAAATCCTTCCGAGGTATCTGAAAAAGTAGCCTATGCCCTTAGGGCTGGAGTTCAAATTGTTGGTCCCGAGTGTGCTGTTCCACTTAAAACTCCCCTGGAGAACCTTAAGGAGATTGTTAATGCTGTGGAAAGTTTTTTTGAATGCGTCTAGCATTGGAGTGCCATCTATGTGATAGAAAAAACCTATGTTATAGGAAATTGACACTCATCCTTATTACTTTTATTCAGTCAATATACACATTAAAGAGTAAAGAAAATTTGAAAAAATTACTGATGCTCTAGGCATAGACACTTAAAAAATTACTAAAAAAAGTAAGTGCGAAATCAAAGGAGCAAGGTTCTTGAAGGTTTTATTAGTCGGTGGTTACGGATATCTAGGTTATAGATTGGCTCGGAGATTCCATGGGGACAACCATAGAATTGTAATTATTGATGAGAATGATGAGAAGCCTGAAGGTTTCCGAAGAATTCCTCATAAGTTCTTCAAGATAGCTCCCTCCAATTCTGATTGTGAGAAAATATTCCAGACAGGCCCGTTTGATACTGTAATTTATCTCTATAGCGGCTTTTCTGAAAGATGGCAAAAGGAGCCTGACAGGGGGTCTTCCCAGTCAGAAGATTTATCAATGAAACTTGATTTTTCCGGATTTGTTAACATCCTTAATTTGTCAACAAAATACCAGGTTAACAAATTTGTTTTTATCACTTCCAGTGAAATCTATGGAAACTCTGATATTCCCTGCAAAGAAGACTCGGAGCTAAATCCTGTGACTTTGCGAGGTATGGCTGATTTTGTTAAAGAACACTATGCTTTTAAATGGAAAGCTACCCATAATCTGGAGATTCTATCTATCAGAATATCAGAGATTTATGGCCCAGGTGACTGGCAAAAGAATAATCATTTTCCTGGAAAGGCGAATATAATATCTGAGTATATAAAGAAGATTATTGACGGGGAAGAACTTGTTGTGAGAGGATATGGGACTGAAACTCTGGACTTTTTGTATATTGAGGATGCTGTTGAGGCGATATATCAGGCTTCAATTAGTGAAAAATGCACAGGAGTTTTCAATATTTCGTCGAATACCGAAGTTTCTGTAAATTCTATCATAGAAGCTCTAAAGGCATTAAGTAGAGTAAAAAAGGTAGTTTATGAGAAGGTTCCTGTCTCTGAGCTTTCTACTCAGATACAGAGGTCCAGGCTCAGTAACTCCAAAATTAAAAATGTCCTCGGCTGGTCGCCAACTTTCAGTCTTCAGGAAGGATTGAAAAGAACATTAGAATGGCACTATTCCCGAAAGAAAGCAGAAAAAAAGAGTAAACTTCCTGCTGAAGTCAAGAAATCAAAAAGAAGAAAAATCTCAAAAGTTTACATTGGCTATATTGAAAACTTACTTATATTCTTTGCAGTTGCTTTTCTTCAATGGGGTCACCATTTTTTTGGCATTTCTAACATAAAATTCTTTAACATTGAAATAGACTACAGCATTATTTACATACTTTTGATGGGAGTTCTGTGGGGGCAAAAGCAAGCTTACATTGCAATGCTATTGTCTTTAATTCTATATGTTGGAGCTACTATATATTCCGGAGTTGACATAGTAACGTTTGTTTATACCCCTGAGAATCTTGTTAGAATAATGATTTACCTTGTGGTTGGTATATTAACTGGATATTCGATTGAGAGAAAAAATAGAGAGATTGAGTCAAAAGACTTAAATATTCAAAGCCTTGGGAAAAAATATAATTTCCTGTTGGATGTTTACAATGAGACAAAGATAGTAAAAGAGGAGCTCGAAAGTCAGGTAATAGAAACTGAAGATAGCTTTAGTGCAATATATAGAACAGTTCAGGAAGTAGACAGCCTTGAGATAGAAAAGGTGTTTGCAGGAGCAGTCCTTGCGGTTGAAAGGATTATGAAAACTGACCAGGTATCCATTTATACTCTATCTGATGGTGGAACTAACAATTTTATGAGGTTAAGAGCCAGGTCTATTTCGCTGGAAGACAGGATACCAAACTCTGTAAAAATATCCGAGGTTAAGGAAATTGAAGAAGTTGTCAAAACAAAGACTCTTTATGTTAATAGAAAGCTTGATCCAGATGTACCTCTTATGATTGCTCCTGTTCTTGACGATGGGAAAGTAATTGCGATTGTATCTGTTCACAGAGCTAACTTCAAGAATATTACTGTGTACTACGAGAATCTTTTCCAGACGGTGGTTGGGTTGATAACAAATGCCTTGAAGAGAGCTTATTTCTTTGAAGCAAGTCTTAGGGATAAGAGATATATACCTGATACTCGAATACTTACCGCATCCACATTTGAAAATATACTTGCTCAGGTAAGAAATAATAAGAAAGAACTTGGTATGAGCTATACTCTTCTGAAGGTTGAAAAAGATTGGGATTCGTATACAAGCCTTTCTAATAAGGTAGCATCCAGTATAAGAGATAACGACTATATAGGACTTGGAAAAGATGGAAATGTCTATATTCTTCTTTCGAATACAAAGAGTAATTATGCTAACCTTGTAATAGAAAGATTAAAGGGAAGAGGTGTTAATGCTTCGCTTGTAACGGAGGAGTTTGTTGATGAAGTGGTTTAGCGATTACTATCAGCTTGGTATTTTTGAGGTTTTTGCAATTTATTTTACAGTGTGTCTTATATATTTTGCTCTTATATCAAGACTCAGGGGTTTTCAGGAAGGGATTTACAGATTTGTGTTTGTAGTCTTTTTACCTGTCTTTGGCTTTTTTCATTTTCTTTTGACAGGAATTTTTGGAAAAGTGATCAAAAAGACAGAAAGTATAGTTGATGTATATATAAAATATATTTATGGAGACAGGAGTATCGAGTATGTTCAACAAATTGACTTTGAAAAAGACATAAATACAATACCGCTAGAAGACTCTATATATTTCAGTGATAGTAGAACTAGAAGATCTTATCTAGTTCATATCCTTAAGAAGGATTTTTTGAAACACGTTAGATCCTTAAAGCGGGCAGTTGAAATTGGGGATTCAGAAACAGCTCATTATGCAGCTTCAGCCCTTACAGAAATTAAGAAACAGTTCGAAGGAATGATTCAGGCTGCGAGAGAGAAATATAATGATGAGCCCGACAATCTGGAGATTCTTCAGGAATACATAGGTGTTGTTAGAAGGTATCTTTATAGCGGACTGGCGGATAGGGTTGACTACAATGACTATCTTGAAGAATATTCTAGACTTTTAGAAATCGCTCTTAAAAAGTTAGAGGATAAGAGACAGTATTTTTCGGAGAAAATATCTTTAGAGATACAGAAGGGTAATTATAAGGTTGCAGAAAGTTATTGTAGAGAATTCTTGACTCACTTCCCGAAAGATGAAGAGCCATATCTTTGTGCGATGGAATTGTATTTTGCTACTGGCAATTACCATAAATTTTACCAGGTTTTGTCTGAGCTTAAGAGCTTGAATATACCTCTCTCAGAAAAGGCCAAAAGCATGATAAACTTCTGGGAAAATGAAGAGGCAGGCTTAGGTGTACGTTAAGAGGTTTGTAACAATAATTATAGCTATTCTTCTGATGGCATTGGTATTTCAAGCAGTCCGGTCTCTTTTGGTTGCAAGGTTGATAAAAAATAGAAATGAGCCTGAGATTCTGCCTGACCCCAGATCTATCACCGTTCCTGATTCTGCAAGAAATGAGCACTTCTTGATAGTTTTTAATGGTAAGGAAGATAACAGTCTAAAAATAACAGAAAATCTCCAGAAGTCGTTAGATTACATGAAAAAGCAGTACTCTATTTACGATGTGGAAAAGACTCCTCTCCCTCAAAAATATGCTCTTAATTTTGACTGTGTCATATTAACTTTTGAGAGACTGGATTTATTAGCAGACCACCTTAAGGAATATATAGACTATGTGTCAGGGGGTGGAAAAATACTTTTTTTGACCAGGCCTGTAATCGATAAGAGCTTTAAGGAAATTAGTAATCTTTTAGGTATCAAGACATTTTCAGAAAAACTTGTCAATGAAAGAGGAATAAAATTACTTTCTGATATTCTTATTGGTGCTCAAGGTTTTAAAACCAGAAGCGAATCTATAAAAAATTCTTCGATAAGGTTGACATTGGATAATGACTCGAAGATCCATCTAACTTGTTATGATGGGAATCCCCTTCTGTGGGAGAGGGAATATGGTTCAGGTAAGTTTATTGTATTCAATGGAACCATGTTAAATGAAAAACTAAATAGAGGAATGATTCCTGGAATTATAAGCCTTGCTTGTGGTGATTTTGTTTACCCCGTACTGAATATTAAAATGCTTCACATTGATGACTTTCCAGCACCTATTCCAAGGAGGAGAGATGAAAAAATCTATGAAGAATTTGGCCGAAGTATACCTCAGTTTTATCAGGAGGTTTGGTGGCCTGATATTGTAAAACTTTTGAAACGATATGATTTGAAGATCTCATGCTTCGTAATTGAAAGCTATAACAATGATGTTGAACCACCGTTTAAAAAGCCTGATAAATTTCAGACTCAAAATTTGCTTTTGTACGGTAAAGAGGTTCTTGGGATTGGTGGAGAGATAGGTTTACATGGTTATAATCATCAACCATTGGTGCCCTCAGGATATGTTAAGCAGGATCTGAATTATACTCCGTGGAGGGGAAAGGATGATATGAGGGCATCAATTAAGGAACTTATAAGCTATATCCATAGCATATTTAACAATTATACTTTGAGAGCTTATGTGCCTCCTTCAAATATCCTGAGCCCTGAAGGCAGAGCTGCGGTAATTGAGGCAAATCCCGATCTGGAAATAATCGCTTCTGTTTATTTGCCAAACCTTGAGGGAGACGTTTACTCTCAGGAGTTTGAGGTAAGCGGGGATGGAATAATTGAATTTCCGAGGTTGTCTGCAGGGTATGAAAAAACAGATGAGATTATGTGGCAGATATACAATGGGGCCAACATGCCTGGCGTTTTTGCACATTTCATTCACCCTGACGATATTCTGGATGAGAGAAGAAATAAGGGAAAAAGCTGGACGATTCTATATGAGGAGTTCAGCTCAATTCTTAGCGAAGTAGATTCCAAATTCGGGTGGCTGAGAAGCAGGACCATATCAGAAGCAAGCGCAGAGCTGGTTAAGTTTCTGGAGTTTAAGCCAAATATTGAGTATTCTGAAAATGAAATAAAAATTTACTGTGAGAATTTTAGAGAGGACAGTTACTGTATTTTGCGAACATCCAAAGATGTTACGAAATCGGTAAACTGTAATTATGTTAGGATTAGCAAAAGTGCGTATCTAATAACAATAAAAGATGCTTATTGCTCACTAACATTGGAGTAATTAGAGTAATGTTTGCTGGATTTCACTTATTACTCTAATCTGAGGAATATCTATGGAAAGGTGATGGGCTTTGAAGATTTGCTTGTTGCTTGAGGGAAGTTACCCTTACGTTACTGGTGGAGTTTCAACCTGGGCTCAGATGCTCATCAGAAATATGGGTGATTTTGGTTTCATTCTTTATACAATAGGAGCTGAGGAAAAGTACAGATCTAAGTACAAGTACAGTCTTCCAGGAAACGTTCTGGAAATCCATGAGATATTTCTGGATGAGATGGTGAGGGAAAGAGGAAGATATGGCACAAGATATAGGCTAACTGAGGATATTTCTGCTAGCCTTAGAGCACTCATGACAGGAGACACGGTAAACTGGGAGTCGATTTTTGAGTTTGTGGCAAAGAGAAGAATGAAAAGTGAGTTAGATTTTTTTATGAGTAGAGATTTTTTCGATGTAT
Source organism: Actinomycetota bacterium (assembly GCA_014360385.1). Lineage (GTDB taxonomy): Bacteria > Actinomycetota > Humimicrobiia > Humimicrobiales > Humimicrobiaceae > JACIXO01. Next base: position 12,072 of record JACIXO010000002.1, read on the forward strand.
TAAAGGGAGCTTATGCCGATAAGTTTAAATCAGTCCCGTTTACAGAGTTTTTCTGGACAGTCAGGTCTATGCTTGTTCCTCTTTTTTTTATTCTTAACAGAATGGTGCCAGAGGCGGATATCTATCATAGTGCATCAAACGGGTATGCCGGGATTGTAGGGGCTTTTGGTAAATACCTCTATGATAAACCTTTCTTGCTTACCGAGCACGGGATTTATTTGAGAGAGAGGGAAGAAGAGATCATAAAGTCGGGGTGGGCTAAACCCTATTTTAAGGACATGTGGATAAGGTTTTTCCGAAATCTATGTGGATGTGTCTACGATTATGCAGATCAAGTATTTACTCTCTTCGAGAAGAATAGAGATATTGAAGTTGAGCTTGGCTGTGATAAAGATAAGATTAGGATAGTTCCAAATGGCATCGATGTAAAGGAGCTGGAAAAAGAAGTTAACAATTCCGTTCCTGCTGCCGAAGTGAGAAGGAATGGCCTTGGTTTCATTAATATAGGATCAATTACCAGGGTGGTTCCAATAAAGGATATAAAAACGATGATTTACAGTTTTAACCAGGTTAAAAGGGCTGTGCCCAATGCGAGGTTCTTTATAATGGGTCCTACAGATGAAGACGAAGAGTATTTTCATGAATGTGTAAGACTGGTTGAGAGACTGGATTTGAATGATGTTTTGTTTACAGGGAGAGTCGACATAAAGAAATACATCGGAGAAATAGACATACTAGTACTTACGAGTATCAGCGAAGGTCAACCATTTGTGATACTTGAAGGTATGGCTTGCAAAAAGCCTTTTGTGTGCACAGATGTCGGCGGTTGCAAAGAGCTTCTGTACGGTAGAGATGACGAATTTGGCAGGGCAGGATTCATAGTTCCCATCATGGATGTTGATAAGATTTCCAGAGCTATAATCAGATTGTGTGAGGATACAGATTTGAGGCTCGAGATGGGCGAGAATGGCTACAGACGGGTTTCAAGTATATATTCTGCTGAAAGATGTATTGAAACGTATAGAAACATTTATAAAGCTTTTGTTAGCCAGCTCTCTGAAATACAAGCGCCGAGTTGAAAAGAGTAAAAAGAATACACCTCCGGGGAGGACACAAGTGGCTGGTGTTGGATTTGAGTTGAAAAAGCTATTTAGAACCAAGGGCTTTTTAGGAGCGGCAAGAGCTTATGTATATTCTACCATTGTCACTGTAGGACCGTTTGCCTTTTGCACGATACTCATTGTTACCCTCCTGATTTTGCTAAATTACCTTAAGGTCCCATTTAAGGAAAAGGAATTGTTTGTTGCTACCATTGTTTATGCCTTTATTTTTTCCCAGATAGTCTCCTCTGGGTTCAGAATGATAATAACCCGATTTATCGCTGATACCCTTTACAGGAGACAGTTTGATGACATCCTCCCCTCTTTGTATGGGCTGTTAAGTATAGTTGTGACAGTCGGAGGAGTGATTGGTGTTCTTTTTATGTATAGTTCTCCTCTTCCTTTTGAAGTCAAACTTCTTAGTTACTTGTTGTATATGGCTTTAATTGTGGTGTTTTCAATGATGGAATATCTTAGCACTATAAAGGATTATGTAAAAATAGTTAAGAGTTTTGTATCAGGAATAGCGGTATCAGTTATTATGGCTTTTGTGCTTCTGCGGCTCACAAACTTGAGAGAAGTTGTGAGTCTATTACTTTCAATGAATAGCGGGTTTTTAATAACAATATCAATGCTAATTTCTTACCTTAAAAGTTTCTTTGGGAGGCCATCGAAATCTTCCACGAATTACTACAGATTTCTGACTTACTTTGACAGATTTCCATCACTCTTTTTCGTTGCCTTGTTTTATACACTTGGTCTTTATAGTCATAATTTTGTTTTCTGGGCAAGTGATTTGAGAGTAACTGTAGCAGATACTTACGTTTATGCTCCAATTTATGATGTTCCTACATTCTATGCTTTTCTTTCCATTTTGCCATCGATGATTGTATTTGTTGTGTCAGTAGAGACTTCTTTTTATGAGAAATACAGGACTTACTATAACCTGATAACCGGGAAAGGGAATTTTGAGGATATAGAAGATGCCAGAAAAGATATGACAAGGGTTTTGTGGGCAGAAATATGGAACATGATGGAAATCCAGTTATTTTTTAGCCTGATTTCTATTGCTGCTGGATACTATTTGCTACCAAGAATTGGCTTCACACAGGTTTCTATAGATATATTTAATATCCTTGTTCTCGGGGCTTACATGAATGCAATAATGCTTGTGGTTATTTTGACACTATTGTATTTTGAGGATAGAAAAGGAGCTTTGTTTGTTTCGAGTTCATACCTTCTAACAAATGTTGTTTTTACATACATAACTTTGATATATGGCGAGAATTTGTATGGATTAGGGTTCTTCATGGCGGCATTCTTATCTCTGGTTATGGCACTAATAGAGCTGGTTGTTTATCTTAGAAACATCCACTATCACACTTTTTGTGGACAGCCGATAATTCAGAAAGAACGTGAAGGTATTTTTACTAATCTGGTGAGTTTTTTTGAAAGAAAGCAATCTTTTAATAAGCAAACTACTAATTGAGGTAATCCCTACTTGTTGGAGCTACAGCAATTATAATAAGTTCTGTGTGGTAATGAGTAAGAAAGCCTCATCTTGCAAGACAGTAAAATTTATTCTTTGTAGTATTGGTATCTTTCTTGGCCTTGCTGTATTTTATGCCACTTCCGTGGTAGTTATCTGGCTTTACAACAGTTTTCTTTACTCCAGAGTTCCTGGATATTCTCAAATGTACTCGTGGGTTATGGGTATAATTGAGGCAAGAGATAAACAAGAGAAGCAACACCTTAGCGAGAAGGCTATAAAGGCCGAGAGCGCAGGTGATGACGTAAGGTACAAAAATACTTGTAAGACAGGTCTTTCAGGTAGCTCTAACGTGGATGGAGAAATTGTTGATGAAGGCAAAGCACAAATTGTTGGACCTGATAGCAAATTAATTTGTGTTCTTCAAAATGTGGGTTTTTTAGATCTAAAAAAAGTGGATTTTGATATAGCAATTGTGGATCCTGATGATAGTGGATTAATGAGTGCTAATCTGGAGTATTTCATTAAAGGCAACAGGATAGTCTTGGCGTATTTAAGTATTGGCGAGGCTGAAAGTTACAGGAGTTATTGGGATAAAGATTGGAAAGTTGGGAATCCAGAATTCATTGATGAGCCAAATCCCGAATGGGAGGGGAACTTTAAGGTTAAATTCTGGCATAGCTCATGGCACGACATAGTTTTGACACAGCTCCAGAAAATAATAAATCTTGGATATAGTGGTGTGTATTTAGATTTAGTAGACGCTTATAGTTTCTATGAACAAAAAGGATTTAGCTCTGCCAGGGAGGAAATGATTAATTTGGTAGTCAAGATATCAGATTATGCAAAACGGCAGAACAAAATTTTTCTTGTTGTTCCGCAAAACGCTGAGGAGCTTGTGGAGGACAATAGATATCTTTCAGCTATAGATGGAATAGGGAAAGAAAATTTATGGTTTAGAGGAGATGAACCCCAGAGCGAGTGGGAGGTTTGTGATTCTCTTTACTACCTTTCAAAGGTTAAGATGGCAAAAAAATTTGTTCTTTTAATAAGCTATGTCTCCAGGGAGGAGAACATAAAAGATTTCTTAATGCTTGCAAGATCCAATGGATTTATTCCCTATATTGGGAAAAGAGAGCTTAATACAATAGAAACGTATGAGTTAGATTGATTGTCAAAATTGGAAATTGTACATTCTATTGGAAAATGAAAAGTATTGATAGGAGAGGAAAAGTGAATCTTAAAAATCTTTTTAAGTATTTAGCTATTCTTGTGATTGTGGGTCTTATAGTAGTAGGTATTGTGTTTACAGTAAAAAAAGAAAAACCCTGGGGTGCTGACCTGGAGAAAAAAATTACTGTGGAAGAAGATAATAGTACCAGTACAAGTATCAAGGAAAAAGATGTAACATCTTTAACAAACATGGGCAACGAAAATTATTATGTAAGTTCGTCTGCTACTTTCCCGAAATACTCCTTTGTTTGTCCGGATGGTTGGGTTCTCTTTGAGGAAGGAGGTGGAAGTAGAGTTATTGTTAAGAATCGTAGCGATAGTAATAGTAGTAGTGATGAAGGTAGTGGTGATGAAGGAGATAGGATTTCTCCTGTAGAAAGCATTCTTGTAATTGTGGAAGACTCATCAAAGTTTAAAGATAAAAATGAGGATAGAGGCAGCCAGGGTGCATCTGAATCAGGCATCGATCTCGGATCCAAAATCAGGAGTGAATATTTAGAGGTCGCTGAAAATCTGAATGAGTCGACTTTGGTAGAAGATACAGCATCTATTAATAGAATGAGAGTAGAACTACTGGGTTATGTTTACGATAGTCTCTTAAACGATAGTTCTGGTGGCGTTGATGTTGATATGTTGACTTATGTGGAAAAGGATGGGTATGTTTATATATTCAAGTACATGGGAAGTAATGTCGAAAAGGAAAAGTCTCGGAGCACGTTTAAGAACTTTCTTTCAACAGTTTCCTTTGATCCAGAGGGCGAAAGTGTTATAAAAGATGAAAAAAGCCCATCCATGAATATTCTTATACTTGGTGATGATAGTGCTCACGATAGACCAGGTGGAAGAGTAAGTGGTAGAACTGATATTATTATTCTCTTCCACATAAACCTTGAAACTTATAAGGGTACAATGGTTACGATTCCAAGAGATACATGGGTTGAGATTCCAGGACATGGCGAGGGTAAAATAAACGGTGCTCATGCGATGGGGGGTATGGATTTAACTATCAAAACTATAGAGCAATTTTCAGGGCTTGAGATAGATAATTACGTAATTACAGACTTTGATGGTTTTGTTCCACTTGTTGACTTTTTAGGCGGTGTTACCATAGAAGTTGAAGAAGATTTAGCAGATGGGTTTTCTGGATGCTACCTTAATAAGGGTATTAATCATCTAAATGGCGAGCAGGCACTGGCACTTTGCAGGAACAGGCACAGGTCAGGAGGAGCATATGCCAGAGAAAGGGAATCCGCCAGAGTTATACTAGCTCTATATGAACAGAATAGTTCCCTGAAAAAGATATTGAAGCTTCCAGCATTTATAAATTACTTATTGGAGTATACCTGGACTGATTTTGACTTTATGGACATTCTGAAACTTATCCCGGTGCTGGGTAGGTTAGATCCACAAAATATTGAGATAACTACCATTCCGTCCTGGCCTCAGATGGTCGGCAATGCAAGTGCAGTGGTCTATGACAAGGAAGAAACTCAAAGACTTTTTGAGAAAGTAAAGAATCAGTGATGGTTTTATTGACTTTTACTTGCTAACTTATTAATATTTAAAAATGAAATTTGGGAATGAACTAATTTGTAGGCAGACATAGTATATAGCAGCGAGCGGAAGTGGCTCAGTTGGTAGAGCATCACCTTGCCAAGGTGAGGGTCGCGGGTTCGAGTCCCGTCTTCCGCTCCATTTTTTTATTTTGAGCAAAATTTTTAATTGTCGTTATCTGGCACAAAAGCACTCAAATTCTGTCAAAGATTTGATGAAAAAATTATTACAGACGGGTTCACATGGGTCATATGATTAAAGTTAAGGTTAAAGTCGAAGAAGTAAGCACCACTATAGAGGTTGAGAAGGGAAAGACTATACTGGAACTGCTTCTTGCTATTAGCAAACCTCTTGCACAAAAGGCTATCATTGCAGAGATAGTTTCGTCCGGTAACTCCCAGACCCAGTTGGATCGGACCCAGTTGGTTTCTCTGGTTGATTTAAGTCATGTAATAGACAGTGATTCTGAAATCAGAATTATAACCTCTGAGGATGAAAGAGCGCTTGACACATTGAATCATAGTTGCGCTCATATAATGGCGTGTGCAATAAAGAAGATTTATCCAGATGCTAAATTTGCTATTGGTCCATCAATCAGAAACGGATTCTATTATGATTTTGACATTGATGAGAAAACTATTTCCCAAGAAGATTTGCCTGTTATTGAGGAGGAAATGAAGGGGATAATAGAAAAGGACTATAAGTTTGAAAGACAGGAGGTTACAAAAGCTGAAGCGAAAGAAATATTCAGAAACAATCCATTTAAGCTTGAACTTATTGATGAAATAGAGAGTCCTAAAGTAAGCATATATACTACTGGTAACTTTGTTGATTTGTGCTCTGGACCTCATATCCCTTCCACTGGTAAGGTGGGTGCTTTTAAGCTACTCAGCATAGCTGGAGCTTACTGGAGAGGCGATGAAAGAAACAAAATGCTAACCAGAATATATGGGGCCTCATTTTTCAGTGAAGAGGATTTGCAACTTTATCTTGAGAGGGCTGAGAAAGCAAAAAATAGTGACCATAGGAAAATAGGGAAGGACTTAGAGCTTTTTAGTTTCCACGATGAGGCTCCTGGATTTCCATTTTTCCATCCCAGGGGAATTATACTTAGAAATATAATTATAGATTACTGGCGAAAGGAGCACCAGAAGGAAGGGTATCTGGAAATCCAGACACCTGTTATACTGAGTAATGAACTATGGAAGACTTCCGGGCATTGGGATAATTACAAGGACAACATGTATTTTGTTAATATAGAAGAGAAAGACTATGCTATAAAGCCCATGAATTGTCCTGGAGCTATTTTAGTCTACAAAAGTTCCCAACATTCCTACAGAGAGCTTCCACTTAAGTATGCGGAGCTTGGACTGGTTCATAGACACGAAAAATCTGGAGTCCTGCATGGACTTTTCAGAGTAAGAAGTTTTACTCAGGACGATGCTCATATTTTCTGTATGGAATCCCAACTAAAGGATGAGATTACCAAGATTATAGACCTTGTCGACAGGATGTATAGGGTATTTGGTTTTCATGATTACCATGTGGAACTATCAACGCGACCTCTCAAAAGAATTGGAACTGATAAAATGTGGGATAAGGCTGAAAATGCACTTGAAGAGGTAGTAAAAGCCAAGGATATAAATTATGTTATAAATAAGGGCGAGGGAGCGTTTTATGGCCCAAAAATTGATTTTCATATAACTGATTGTTTTGGTAGAACATGGCAGTGTGCTACCATCCAGCTTGATTTTGCTATGCCAGAAAAATTTGACATTGAATATATGGGGGAGGACAATGCTAAACACCGGCCGGTTATGCTCCATCGGGTTGTACTTGGAAGCATAGAAAGGTTTATTGGGATATTGATAGAACATTACAGTGGAAATCTTCCTCCCTGGCTTGCTCCTGTTCAAGCAGTAGTATTGCCTATTTCAGAGAAGTTTGGTGATTACAGTAGAAGAGTGTTTGATACTCTTAGAGCTAATAACTTTAGAGTTGAGTTTGACAATAGAGTGGAATCTCTGAATAAAAAGATAAGGGATGCTGAACTTAAAAAAATTCCTTACATGATAGTGATTGGAAAGAGAGAAGAAGAAACCAGAACAATAACTATCAGAAGGAAAGTCGGAGAAGATATGAGAGAAATAGAGTTGGACAAGTTTTTATCGATTCTTAAAGATGTGGTCGAAAATAAAAAGTCAACAAGCTAAACTGTATATATCAGATTTTATTAGGTTTTCTTTATTTTTTGAAGGAAAATTCTTATAATAATTTTTATAATTTTACAAAAGAGTTATTTTTAAGGGTCTTTAGAAGTTGTATCATTACTGTGTAAGCATTTAAATTTATCATCTGGTTTTATATGGCTTCATAATCACAAAGGAGTGTGAGGATCTATGACGTTAAAAGACAGAGTCAAACTGTACGCCACCAGAGCTGCAATTAAGGGAGCACTTCGTGTTCTTCCAAAAATATCTGATGAGAGATGGCTTTCTCTCGTAAAAGGGAGGGTTTACAGGCTCGAAAAAAAAGAAGAGAGAGATTTCCTTGAAAATTTACTCATAAACATCAAAGGTGCAGTCGACCGAATGTCTCCAAAGGTTAGAGAAAAAGTGGTTATGAATCTTATAAACAATGCAATGATTCAGGGTCAGCCAAAAAGACTTGCATTTGCACAGAAATACGGCATAAGGGTTCCCAATTTATTGGTTTTAAGTCCTACTATGAGATGTCATTTAAAGTGTTATGGTTGTTATGCCTGGCAGTATTCCAAGAAGGATGACCTTCCTTATGACGTTTGCAATAGAATAATAGATGAAGCAAATGATATAGGTCTTTATTTCTTTGTAATTACCGGAGGAGAGCCATTTTTCTGGGAGAATCTTTTTGACTTCCTGGAAAGACATAATGACTCATTCTTTCAAATTTACACCAATGGACAGCTAATTGATGAAGACGTAGCCAAAAAGCTGGCAGAGCTTGGAAATGCAGTCCCATGTATTAGCGTTGAGGGATTTGAGAAAGAGACTGAGGAGAGACGAGGAAAGGGTGCCTGGGCAAAGGTAATGAGGGCTATGGACCTGCTTAAAGAATATGGAGTACTTTTTGGTTACTCAGCTACAGCTACGAGGTATAATAACGAGCTTATAGTAAGTGACGAGTTCGTAGATTTGTTCGTGGATAAGGGGTGCTTTATAGGATGGTATTTTAACTATGTACCGATAGGAAGGGAGCCCAATTTGGATTTGATGCCAACACCCCAGCAAAGAGATTACAGGAGAAGGAGAATTCTTGAAATCAGGAGAACTAAGAATATAATAGTTGCAGATTTCTGGAATGACGGTCCGCTAGTAAATGGTTGTATGGCTGGGGGGAAGAATTATCTTCATATAAATGCTAATGGCGATGTGGAACCATGTGTTTTTGTTCATTTTGCTGTTGATAACATTAAAGAAAAAAGCCTTATTGAAGTCCTTACTTCGGATTTCTTTATGGCTTTCAGGAAAAGACAGCCTTACACTGAGAATCACTTAAGGCCCTGTTGTATAATTGATAACCCTAACGTTTTGAGAGAAATAGTTGCAGAAACAGGGGCTTATCCTACTCATGATGGAGCAGAGACAGTTGTTACGTGTCTTGCAAAGCAGCTTGACGAATATGCCGAAGAATATAAGGAGATAGCAGATAAAGCCTGGGAAGAAGAATATGTTCCTCAGGAAGAGGAAGAAAAAGTTGGGTAGAGGAAAGGATTGGCTTAAAATATAGACAAATAGAAAATTATCTCTATAATTCTGGGACACAGGCTAACAAATTGAAAAATAGAAACTAAGTAGAAATCATCTATTTCTCACCAGATGGCGGCATTTTTGGTAATGTTTGCTTATCTGGTTAGTTTGTGGGTTTTTAAGAGTTTGCTTTCTGGGAACAGAAAGTAAAAGTATAGGTGGTTTTTACTGCCTATTTTTTTTATAGGCAGGTTTATGTGGGAAGCCGATATTATCCAGGGATGGGATATATTTGTGTTTTTTCACAAGCAGACTCTGAAGACGGCGAAAGGTTTACAAAAATTGTCAATAGTTGAATTGATAACGATGGAGGTGAAGTTTCATCATTAAAAAGGTTCGTGTAAATGAGGAAATAAGGGTGCCTAGAGTGAGATTGATTTCTGAAGATGGCACTCAAATTGGGATAGTTCCAACAGATAAGGCACTTTCTATTGCTTATGAGAAAGATCTTGATTTAGTGGAAATAGCACCAAATGCAGATCCTCCTGTCTGTAAGATTATGAATTATGGAAAGTATAAGTATCAGCAGGAGTTACTGGAGAAGGAGAAACGAAAGAAGCAGTCTTTAATAGTAGTGAAAGAAATTAAGCTTAGGCCCAAAATTAACGCTAATGACCTTAATACTAAAAAAAGACACATAGAGAAATTTCTGAAAAATGGGAACAAAGTGAAAATTACTGTTATGTTTAAAGGAAGAGAAATAGTATATAAGGAGATGGGTGAAAACTTGTTGAACAGTATAATAGAAGATTTAAAACACAAGTGTGTAGTAGAGCAGAAACCTAAACTTGAGGGTTACAACATGACCATGGTAGTGGCACCGCAGTAGGAGCATAAACCATGCTGTGATTTGCTATTTCAGTCATCCCTTATGAATTCGTAAACTAGTTACTGAGCGAAAGTTAGCACTTAAGATTTTAATTACTAGAATTGGAGGGAAGTGTAGTAACAATGCCTAAATTAAAGACACACAAGGGAGCAAGCAAAAGATTTAAACTTACAGGTGGAGGTAAACTTACCAGAGTAAGAGCATTCAGGAGTCATATACTTACAAAGAAGAGCTCTAAAAGGAAGAGAAGACTTGGTAGTGAACAACTGGTATCGAAAGCTGATACAAAAAGAGTTAAAAGACTTTTAGGCGTGTAAGGTGGTGTGGTAACATGACCAGAGTTAAAAGAGGGGTAATAAAGAGAAAAAAGCACAGGGAAATTATAAAGAGTACTAAAGGATATTATAGTGTCAATAGGAGAAGCTACAGAGCTGCTAAAGAGCAGCTCTTAAAGTCCCTTAGCTATTCGTACAGAGACAGGAAGTGTAAGAAGAGGGAGTTTAGGAGGTTGTGGATTATAAGAATAAATGCAGCTGCGAGAGCAAATGGTCTTTCGTATAATGAATTTATAAATGGCTTAAAAAAAGCAAATGTTGAAATAAATAGAAAAGTTCTCTCTGAACTTGCAATAAGTGACCCTACAGCTTTTCAGAAGTTAGCTGAAGTTGCTAGAGGACAGCTTTCGGCCTTATCTTCTTAACACTTATTTTTCTTAACACTTATAGGACTATATATAATTAATATAATTAATACTATTCGGGTAAGATGGAAGCTGGTTCATAAGGAAGCTTTTCTATAAGGTAACAGGGCAAAATGGGAAATGTAAGTATTGACGAAAAGCTAAATTTGGAGCTAGAAAGTTTTCTTAAAGATATAGAAGCTACAGAAAGTCTTGATGAGCTTGAAAAGGTAAAAACTAAGTATCTTGGCAGGAAAAGCTTTTTATCCACAGTTTTGAAGAATATCGGGACCCTGGATCCTGCTGAAAGACCTATTGTTGGTAAAAAAGCGAATGATGTACGAAAAACCATAGAATCAAAAATAAATGACAAAGAAAAGTATCTTAAAGATTTAGAATTTGAAAAAAAGCTGAGAGAAGAGAAGGTTGATCTTACACTCCCCGGAAAAAAGCTTCCTTCCGGCAAAAAAAATATTATCTCTAAGGTCATTGAAGAGATTGAAGAAATATTTATTGGAATGGGTTTTGAGATTGCTGAGGGTCCAGAGGTGGAAACTGATTATTATAACTTTGAGGCTTTAAATACTCCAAAAGACCATCCTGCAAGGTCACTGCATGATACATTTTTTATTTCAGAAGATATTTTGCTTAGAACTCATACCTCGCCAGTCCAAATAAGATATATGGAAAGCCATAAGCCGCCTATTTATATAATTGCTCCTGGGAAAGTATATCGAAGAGATTATGATGTGTCTCATACTCCTATGTTCACGCAAATAGAGGGGCTGGCTGTTGATAAAGACATCAACTTTGGAAATCTTAAGTGGGTGCTTCAAACTTTTGCTCATGAGGTTTTTGGAAAAGACAGGAAAGTGCGTTTTAGACCTCATTACTTTCCTTTTACCGAGCCAAGCGTGGAAGTTGATGTTTCTTGTAATATATGTGATGGTAAAGGATGTAGAGTGTGTTCTAACACTGGATGGCTGGAGATAATGGGTGCAGGGATGGTTGATCCTAATTTATATTCATTTGTGGGCTATAATGAAGAGGAGGTAAGTGGGTTTGCTTTTGGTATGGGTGTTGAAAGGATATGTATGTTGAAGTATGGGATAGATGATTTAAGACTATTTTTTGAAAATGATCTTAGATTTATTAGCCAATTTTAAGTTAATTTTTAACTTTTTCTCTTCGGTAGGTTTTACATTTAGGTAGGTTTTACATTTGTTTTTAATCTCTGTTTTAAACTCTCTGGATATTGTGTTAGTTTCCGTATTTTAAACTTTGAATTACTTACCTTAGAAGTAGTAGGTGATACATAATTGAAAATAACATTTAACTGGTTAAAAGAATATCTTGAGGCTGAGAATCTCGATCCCGAAGAAGTATCCACTCTACTAACTATGAGTGGTACCGAGGTTAAGAAATTAGATTATGTAGGGGAGAGGTATCGAAATATAGTCATAGGCAAGATAATAGATTTCTATCCTCACCCGAATGCAGATAAGTTATCGGTCTGCAAGGTGGATATTGGCTCAAAGAGGCTAAACATAGTTTGTGGAGCAAAAAACTTCGATAGGGAAGACAAGGTTGCAGTAGCTTTAGAGGGGGCAGTTGTAGAAGGCCAGCTAATAAGAAAAGTTAATATAAGAGGAGAAGTATCAGAGGGTATGCTCTGTTCTGAAAAGGAATTGGGTATTTCCAATGATGGTTCAGGTATAATGATTCTGGATCAGGGATTTGTTGTGGGAGAAAGTTTCTCTAGATCAATGGGACTTGATGATATAGTAATAGAGCTTGAAATTACACCTAATAGGCCGGATTGTCTTAGTGTGATTGGGGTTGCAAGAGAAGTAAGTGTTCTGACAGGAGCAAAATTTGTCATTCCTTGGCATGACCGTGGAAAGGAAATTAAGTTAAAAGAGGATTCTTTGGATGGGGATCTTAGTATTTCTATAGAAGACTATAAGCTATGCCCGAGATATTCTGCCAGGATCTTTTATGATGTTCCTAAAACTCCTTCGCCTTTCTGGCTTAGAAACAGGCTTATATTGTGTGATTTACGGCCTGTAGATTTGATAGTGGATTTAACCAACTATGTTATGTTAGAAACAGGTCAACCACTTCACGCATTTGATAAAGATCTCCTGGTCTCAAATAAGATTATTGTAAGAAGAGCAAGAAGCGGGGAAAAGATAAGAACTATTGATGATGTAGAGAGAATTCTTGACGAAGATATGCTGGTGATAGCGGATGAGAGGAGAGCAGTAGCTATTGCAGGAGTTATGGGAGGGAAAGAGACAGAGATAAATCCAGAGACACATAATGTTCTACTGGAATCAGCCAATTTCTGGGGCCCTGGTATTATGAGAACTTCTAAGAAATTAGGTTTAAGAACTGAGGCGTCCAACAGGTTTGAGAAAAAAATAGATCCGATGCTTACAATATTTGCTATAAAAAGATTTGAAGATTTGCTGACTAAAATAACCGGTTATAAATCCGAGACCAGTATATATGATAATTTCAGGAGAGTCCAAAGGGAAAGAAAGATAGACTTGAGGTTAGCGAAGGTTAAAAAATTGCTTGGTAAAGAGCTTGATTCTCATACTGTCTCGAACATACTGAAAGGCCTTGGTATAGAAAACACAGTAGAAAGAGACATTGTCAAGGCTACTGTTCCATCATTCAGGTTCGAGGATCTTGAGAGGGAAGTGGATTTGATAGAGGAAATAGCGAGAATTTATGGTTATGAAAAGTTTGACATAATTCCCCCTGTTTGTAGTTTAAGGAAAGGAGGGTACAGTTTTCAACAGAAGGTAATTAAGAACCTGAGGCAGACTTTGTGTGATATAGGTTTAAATGAAGTAATAAATTATTCTTTCTTGAGCCGTAGTCTCTTTGAGAGCTTCGGTCTCCATCTGGAGAAAGAGTATAGCAATCCTGTGAAGATATTAAATCCTATAACTGAGGATTTTGAGTTGTTAAGATCTTCACTTCTTCCATCGATGGTTAGAAATGTGAAGAACAATATAAATCATGGCATAAAGGATATCAGAATATTTGAAATCTCGAGAATATTTAGAAAAAGTGAAAATTCTAAAGCCCCTGTGGAAAAAAATACTCTTGGGGTTATCTTAAGTGGAAGAGCAAAGGCAAAAGGATGGGATGAAGAAGAAGAGTTTTATAACTATTACCATCTCAAAGGAATCCTGGAATTCATATCTAGCAAGTTTATTTGTAGTGATTTTGTGATAAACCCACAAGAATACAGGTTTTTCCACCCAAGAGTAAGCGGTGATGTTCTGATCGAGGATTCTAAGGTTGGAATAATAGGCAAGGTTCACCCCGTTTTACTGGAGAAAATGGAGATAGAGCAGGATATTTTTTACCTGGAGCTAAACCTTGATGACTTTGTCAGTAAGGTCGAGTTTGAAAGAAAATTCAAGTCCATTCCTGCTTATCCTTCTGTGGAAATCGATCTGGCTATCGTAGTTGATGAAGATGTAAAAAATTATGAAATAGAGCAGGAAATAAGAAAAAGCGGTGGAAAAATTTTGAGAAACGTAAGGCTATTTGATGTATACAGGGGAAAGCAAATAGAACCAGGCAAAAAAAGTATGGCCTACTCATTAGTTTTTAGAGAAGAAGAAAGGACTCTAAAGGACAGGGAAGTAGAGATAGTTGTTGAAAAAATTCTGGACAATCTGAAAAGAAAGTTTGGCGCAAGACTTAGAAGTTAAGATAATTTAGAGTAAGTTTTCGAAACACTTAAGCCTGATCAAATAACTTTTTCCATCACAGAAAAAGAAATGCTATCTAATTTAGAGAAATCTTGAAAAACTTAAATCTTAAAACTTTTTAGTATGGTATTAGGATTATGCTGTTAGAATTCCCAGGGACAAGGGGAGAAATTGAAGAAGAAAGTGAAAAACACAGGTATCATTCCTCAATTGTTGTTAATGAGGGTGATACCAGTATTCTTATCGATTTCGGAGAAAAGCATCCTCCTTATTTACGAGATAGAATCAATGATTTTAATGCTCTCCTCATAACTCATGCCCATCCCGACCACTATATATGGACTTTAAGGGAAGAGAAAGAAGTAAAAATACCTGTTTACCTTACTGAAGTTACCTTAAACTATGGCCAGAATAAACCTGTAAATTATCACGTAATAGTTCCAGAGGAAAGTTTTGAGTTGGGTTCTATCAATGTAGTTGCATATGAAGTTATTCATTCTCTAAGATGTCCTGCTGTTTGTTATAAGTTAAAAGGCTCAAAAGTTCTTGTTTATGCTCCTGACATTGTTGATATTGGGAGTGAAGGAGACGAAGAAAAATCTGATAGGAAAAGAAAAGTATTTGAAAATGTAGATATTTTGATAGCTGATGGTTCAAGTCTTGATGTTAATATGGTGAGAAGAAAAGATAATAAGTTATTCGGACACGCAAGAATAAAAACCATCGTTGGATGGTGTAAAAAGTATCGTATAGGAAGCTTAATTATAACTCACTGTGGAAAGCAACTTGTAACCATTGACGAAAAAGAGCTTCAAAAAAAACTTTATGAATATGCCGAAGGCAAAGTTGATATTAGAGTTGCTTACGATGGATACATTGAAGAGATTTGACTAGGAGCCTTTAAAAACCTTTGCAAAGTGTGCCATTTCCTGCACACTTTGCTAGCTTACTTACTGTTTGGTCTTTTTTGTTTTCTTCTTCTTATTTTTTACTTAGCTCTTGCTCTTGCTAAGCTTGTCTTTTAGGTCTTTTCTTAGCTGGATTAGTTTCTGATTTAATTCACTTCTGCTATCACTTTCTCTGAGCGCAGAACTTCTTCTACCTGGGTTTTGACTGGTTTCCCTTGAACTATAACTCCTGTCATAGTTTTTGTTCCTGTAGCCAGAAAAATTTCTACCCGACTCTCTTTCTGTTTGAGCTTTGGCTTCGTTCACTTTTAGTTTTCTCCCCTCAAGTTCATATTGGTCGAACTTTTCAATTGCTTTTTGTGCCTCTTCCTCAGTCGACATTTCTACAAAGCCAAAGCCTTTGGACTTGCCATCAGGTCTTTTAATTATTCTGGAATAAGTTACGTTTCCTGCCTGAGAAAATAGGTCTTTTAATTGTTCATCAGAGATGCCATACGTTATGTTTCCTACATATAACCTTTTGTTCACTTAAATTAACCCCTTCTTTTGTATTTTGCCCATTCTTGTTTATTGTTTCTGTTTTATATATGTAAATAGTAGGAATTAGTAAGTAGCTTAAAGCGAACGAAATTATGAGATGGAAAAGAAAAGGATTTTTGCGTACTGATTTTGAAGTCTCCCAGCTCAAAAAACTTTTATACCGTAGCCTTTTTAGTGGCGAGGTTTTGAGTAACGAAAATTACGCTTTAAAATTACGCTTTAATCTACAAACACTCCTACTAATTGTTTAAAATTCAAAGGTACATAAGCTAACAAATATCATTGACAAAATATCACTAACAGATATTGTAAACCAAATTAAGAGCTTAAAAAGCTTATTTAACTTACACATCTATAGTCTACAACACCTATCTGAATAAAGCAAATTATATTATTTTTGTAAAAAAAAGCAAATTATTTTAGAAAAAAGCATTTCCAATTTTGTGATAGGGGCAAAGATGAGTCTTAAAGAATAAGGCTTCGCTCTCCTCCCTTAGGAGGAACCATGCCCGCTTCGCCTTCAAACGGTTTTCGAAAAACCAAGCCTGATTCAATAATTTTTTCCATCACGGAAAAAGAAATGCTTCATGGCTTTCACTCTTTGCCATTTTCAATTGCTTCATCTATAATTGCTTCAAAATCATTTTACCTACAAAATTTTAAAGGAGTTATGTTTTTTATGTTTATTCATCACACCTTCATGTTTTGAATGTAACTTTTTACAAGGGTGGGAGGGGGCAGACT
>JACIXO010000020.1:0-1429 GCA_014360385.1 Actinomycetota bacterium
TGCACACCTTAATGTAGTTCTAAGATTCTCAGTAATTTCGGGAAACTGTTTGTTTGCATGTAGCATAGAAGGAAAATTGGTTACACCTACTATCTTTACATTACTAAACCTAGAAATATCTTTTGCTGCTCCCTCCAAATCCTCCTCAGGTATTCCTCCTTCCATGCCAGGATAATTAATATCCTTCTTACCAGTAACTCTTATTAAAATATCCTGAACAATACCGAGTCTGGATGCTTCCTCGGAAAATCTTCTGGCTTTATCCACAGAAAAGACAGTGACAACCTCGGGTCTCATTAAGAGTATTTCTCTAATCTCTTTATCTGGTACTTGAACAAGGTGGCCAACATGGCCTATCAAGTATCCACTATCCCATATAACCTTAGCATCTTTGGTGTCCACACAAACGGTTTCCTTCTTATCCTTATCAAGAATAAACCTAAAAACTTGTGGGTTCCTAATCTGTTTTAACATAAAATATAATGACAAATTGTACTTTCTTGCCTCTCCTCTAATAAGTGACACGTTTCTTTCAATATTATCAGCATCCAAAATAAATGTGTTTGGTGGTATTAAACCACTTTGGTGAAAATAAACAGCTGCCCTTATTAGATTGGGGTTCCTTCTCTTAATCACTTCTAAGAACACTTTGTTACCTCCTACTCTCTAAAGAAGAAGATAAGGGGGGTGACATTCATTCAAAATTAAGCCTAATATTCCTCTCAAAATTCGTTAATCTCCAGTTTCTCTCGAACTCAAAGCAACAGCAGCAATAATAATCACGCCTCTGAATATCATTTGTTGGGCGACAGTCAAACCCATCAAAATAAGTCCATTATTAATCATTCCCATAATCAAGGAGCCAATAATTGCACCTATTACAGTTCCTCGCCCCCCAAAAAGGCTTGTCCCACCAATAATCACTGCTGCAATTACTGTCATTAAATCAGTCTCACCAAGTGTATATCTAGCACCATGTAACCTTCCCGTATAAAGCATGCCTGCGAGAGCAGCCATCACACCATTCAAAACCAGCACTGACAGCTTGATGTTTTCTACCTTGATTCCTGAAAATCTAGCTGCAATCTTGTTTCCACCACTGGCAAGCACATATCTCCCATATGGTGACTTCTTCAAAACTAACTGTCCCACCGCTACTAAAACAACAGTCCATACAAATAAAATCGGGACTGGTCCAAGATCTCCAGAGCCAAAAATAAAATTGTATATATTGTTCGTTACAGGAACAGCTTCAAGATTAGTAATCCACCTCGCAAATCCAGATATTATCCCCATCATTCCTAATGTAACCAGAAAAGAAGGAATTCTCACTCTCGTAACTAAAGAACCGTTCACCAGTCCAATCAAAGCTCCAGTTCCAAGACCAGCAATAATAGCTACCCAAATATTATAATGTCTCAACGCCAAA